>JAAYKZ010000145.1 GCA_012522165.1 Clostridiales bacterium | reverse complement strand
TCTCAATCATAACATAAAAATAAGGGTAAAAATAGTAATGGAGCGGGATTTAAGAAAATCCCACCCCAACTATTGACAAAGAGCCCTATTTCATAGGATATATGGCGCCTTATAGAGTATTCTTTTATTTTACCCGACTCTATACCAATTGATATAATATTCCATGATCTTCTATTGGTAAATAGTCAAGTATTACATTCATATTTTCAGTCAAAACATCAAAGTTGTCATCAATTATTTCACTGATTGCCATCAATGCTTCATGATGATCACTGTCTAAGGCATCGTAATCATCATCGCTGGATTTTGTGTGCCAGTCCTTTTGGTATGCTTTCCAAACTTCACAGCCTTCAAATGGATTAGCTGTTCCCAGATATAAATCTTTACAGCTGTCTTGATACAATATTCTGCCTCCATAATTGTTCCGATTCTTTAGTCCATTTAGAAATACGCAGTCAAAATGAATGCCATCCCTTGAGGTGTATAAATCAAATCCAATTGGATATCTTATTGCATCTAGTATTTCAACAATACTCTTATAAATCCCTATTAATATGCTGGTTGCTGTTTGCCCTATCCGCTCTTCTAATGCTTCTCTATTTGTTAGCAGGGTGTCTAAGATTAATTGCATATTACTAGAATCATCGAAAGTAGCTATATAAAGCTTACCCTTGTACTCCTGTATCTGCCATGCATAGACATTGAATGGATTATTAAAACCTGAACCCAAGCCGGAAGCGCTCTTTCGCCTAGGATTAAATGGGTTTCCGCCTACTACTAGCTCCCATTCATCATATTTGTTTATCCTTATGATATCGCAACCCCTAGGGATAAGCCAGGATAATGGCAAGCTTTTGGTAGCACTTACATAAAGGTGATCCTTAAATACACCCATGGCAAGAGTGAAAACATTTGCAGGATCCCCAAATCCTCTGTCTACTATAAGTGTCCAGTCATTTAGTTTTGGTTCAGGTCCATTTGTTCTCCACACTTGAACACCATCTTGATGGCTTACTGATACATATAGCCTGTTATTGAAAACCGCCATATTCCATATCTGTCCCGTTGGATTTTTGCTAGGATCAAAACCTGGAGCATTTGGGTCTATAAGGCTTTCCCAGGGATAAAACTCTGGATCTATACTGCTATATAACATTGCTCCGGAAGTTTCATCTTGCTCTCTTATAGTAGATATATAAATTTTTCTTCTATGAGTTACCATTGCTCTTGATGAATTTCCCTGCAGAACCGTATCAGGTAATATATACCAATTAACACCGTTGGTACTCTTTAATATCTGAGGCCTTGATCCTACAGTTGCAGCATAGAGGCAAGGATTACCCCCAAAGGGCTTATGAGTAATCATATATCTAAAACCTACGATACCTGAATCTGCTGGTGCTTTATAGACTCTTTCCCAAGGTAGGGAACCATCCTTTCTATATCGCCAAATTTCAGCTCGGTTATCTATAGGATCAGCATTTATGAGTACTGGAAGTTGAGCAGTTGCCACAATGGCCCTGATTATATTAGCAGGAATATTCCTACCAGTGCCCACATAAATATAATCTCCTAGATCACTCATGGACCAACAATAGTTATTTTGTCTAGCGTTGTTAAGATCACTAAAGTCAAATCCATTTGTTGGAGTTAAATTTCTAAATCCTAACATCCTTTTACCCCCTTTTGAGATATAATGCAAGATATATATCTGTATATACTTGCACTATCAGTATATGAGCAAAAGGGGGAATTGTGACTTTTAAATTCAGTATATAATCAAAAGTTAAACAAATAGTCGATTAATAAATAACCGCCACGCAAATTTCTCACATCTACATGGCGGTTGAAGATTAAAGTATATGTTGCTTACTTAAATGAAAACTCAAACCTTTGTTTACCTGTTACTTGGAAGGGGCCAGGAATGGCCTTTTCACCACGTGGATGTCCAAAGAAGTCTGTATCAAAGCGATAGGGCGTTCCATCAGGTTTTTCAAATAGCTGCTCCGGATGGAATCCAAATCCAAGTATCTCAGTGGTAACAATTTCAGCAGCGCTTTCCATAAGCATATCAGGATTTGTTATTTCAATAATCACCTTTTTGTTTTCCCAATCTATGGTGTATTCAATACCTGAATCTTCATATACTTTCGCACCCTTCTCCTTCTTGTATGGAATGGCTCTATTGAAGTAAACATTGTTTTCAATATACACTGGAAGAGGAGATGGTTTGGAAAGGCTTACATATGATGGTTGACCTTCTTCGTCATCTTCATCAGTCTTTTCCTGTGGTTTTGGAGGCGGTCCACCCATTTCGAAGAATTTTTTAATTCGTTCCCAGGGTTTTTCATCATCTGGACCAGGATAATCATTGTAAACAGCAGTACCTACAGGATATGATAAAAATGCACTAGAAAAAGGCGTTATCTCTTCAGGTTTTAATATTTCGTTACTAAAGAAACTTTCGTAATAAGGTTCATCTGAGCGTGGATCATCTTTTTTGCGGAGGAAAATATTGTTATAATAACGATCATCTCCGCCTGTAAAGTTTGTCATACCAGCAATAGCGGTACTGTGTGGAACATGGTAAGGTGTATGCCTTCTCATTTCATCAGATGCTGAAATTGTTCCAGCAATCAGATTATGAACAAGTGCGCAGCTATGGCTAAGGGTTTTGAATGCATGATCAGAAAGCATAATATTATGATCGATCATAGTTGGGCCATGGCTAACTTCCACCAACATATCTTCACTATCATTACCAAACAATATATTATTGTGGACACGAGTACCCTGTGCCTGCCAGTCCAACCAGATTCCTCTATAGGAGTTATGAATTATATTATTTCTAATAATGGTATCTATGGCAGCATGGAACTTGATTCCACCCACCTCTGCACCGTGAAATTCCCTCTTGTATGTTATATCATGTATGTAATTGTTTTCGATCACACTGAATGCACAACCCAAATGTCCCACTATACCAGCTTGTCCACAGTTGTATATATGATTGTTACGAACAATATGGCCGCCTATATTATCCTTGCTCCAGCCCTTGTTAAAGGCTCTAAATATAACTTCTTGTTCACGTTGATGGCCCATTTTGGTGAACAAGGTGGTCCATTCGTTATGCCCTGTGCTTTCTTCTTTTCCAAGGCTTATGCCAGTGCATCGTGAATCACTGATGGTATTGTTTTCGATAATCCAGCCTTTACTCCAATGGGGACCAATTAAACCTTCCTGCAAGGCTGTTGGAGGCGCCCACTGAGTAGCAGCTTGTTTCATTGTAAAGCCACGTACTGTTATATAGTTGACACCGGGGGTAGCGGGCCAGAAACAGAAACGGCGTACATTTATCTCAACATTGCCATTTCTCGGATCTTCTCCATGGAAGTTTGCATATATAGTGGTATAGTGATCATCAACTTCTGCATACCATTTATAAATAGAAAATTCTGGTTCAAATGATGTTTCAGACTTCTTAGGATTACGTACTTCGTCAATAGATTCAGCTTCATACATAGCACGGCCATTTAAATAAACCTCACCTAAATGGAAAACTCTATCTCTAGTAAAAAGCCAATCCCCAAATAAAACCTCGCTATATGGGTTGAAGTCTCCAAAAAACTCATTGTCTATAACTGCCTTCCATATATCTCCATCTTTTTCCCAATGGGTAATTACTTCAGCGCCTGTAATAACTACATTTTCACCTTCTGCGGCCTGATATGTAATTCGCTGTGAAGCAGTTCCTCCCATTTTTGGGCTGACCCATTCACGGTAAACACCTTCATGAACAGTAATAACATCTCCAGGTTTTGCGACCCTAGCTGCCTTGCTTATAGTCAAGAAAGGCTTATCCTCTGTTCCAGGATTTAAATCGCTACCAGTTTTTTTAACATGATACTGCACAGTATTCGACCCCCTTAATTTATATAGTATAAGACAATTTTACATGATACGTAAAAATAAGTCAATTATTTCTATTTGGTAGCTGCCATTATAGATGTAGAATAACTATGGCCCGATTAGCCCTCCATAATTTTTACATAGAATTTCCTATTTCTAGGCCCGTCAAATTCACAAAAATAGATCCCCTGCCAAGTACCAAGCAAAAGCTTTCCGTCCTGTATTATCACCGAACAGGAGGATCCCATAAGCGAAGCCTTTATATGAGCATGGGAATTCCCTTCAAAATGAAGATAGTCTCCATGTACGGGATAGGTTTTATCTAGTGCAGAAATCATGTCCCTTACAACATCGGGATCAGCACTTTCATTTATAGTGACTCCGGCTGTGGTATGGGGCACATACACAACTGCAATCCCGTCCCGCACATTACTCTTTTTAACCTCATCAGCTACCATATTTGTTATGTTAATGAACTGTTGTGGTTTGGTAGTTTGAATTCTGTGATACATATTATTACCCTCCTCTTTCCAAATACTTATTATTTGTTCTACATAGAATATGAAGTTCAATTATAGGCTACCCTTTCACAATGGGAAAGACTTTTTGCTAAAGCGTAAGCAATTCAAAATTCTCTATCATATTCTTTGAAAAAATTATAGTACAAACGTACATTTTCTAACTCAGTCCACCTTTTCACATCCACTGGATTTTCATCAAGATCATATATTTTGGCCCCATTCATAGCCAGTAAAAATGGAGAGTTTGTTGAAATAATAAATTGACAGTTAAAAAAACGCGCAGAATCCTCAATAAATTTCATCAATTCTATCTGTAGTTTTGGAGAAAGACTATTTTCAGGTTCGTCCAACAAATAAAGGCCATTTTCCTGGATTTTTTCTGTAAAATACATAAATGCACTTTCACCATTAGAATATTCCCGTACGTTATTCATCAATTGATTCCTCACATAACGTGACTGGGTTTTACTTCTAGCCGCGTTTACTTTTTTCAGCTGTTCATAATCTTCTATAGACTTGATTTGGAAATGAGAATATTTAAAACCAAGGTACTCATCAAAAAGTTCTTCTCGCTTTTGATCAATTCCTTCGTTAAGGTAGCGAATATTCAACATATAATCAAAAACATCATCACTGGTAATAATCCTACTATCTTTAGGTATTTCTGTCTCAAGTTGCATTCCACACATATTTACGTAATCGCCAAAAAAATTAGATTTATTATAGATGGAATCACGGTGAATTCCTGTCTTCTCTGCTATAACATTTAATGTGGTTGTTTTTCCTGAGCCATTTCCTCCGTATAAGATTGTTATTGGTTCAAAATCTATTCTTTCAAATCCATGTCTCGACAATACTTTAAATGGATAAAATGAATCATAACACGTTCTCTTTATGCTCAGGAAAAAATCAAATTCCATATCTTCATCAGGAAATGTAAAAATACTTAAATAAACCACTCTTGTTCTCCCTTTATCAGCATTGTAATAGAAAACTTCAATATACCCGCTCATGACCCAGTTTTCGCAGCGCTCAATGGGTCTTATTGCAAATTTACAGAAATAGTCCCTGACTTTATCGAAATTGGTCATACCAAGCTAGATTTTTTCGCGATATTTACGCTATGACATAACTTATATTTTCTTAAGCAGATTTTGTTCCATCAACTGGGACAATAGGATAGTTTATAGTATTTAACTAATCTACAACTGTATTTTCAAATCTAGATTCAACAAAATCTACGTAGAAAATCTAACTCTTAAGAAGGCTATTTCTGTAAATTCCTACGATATCTTCTAAGCCCACTTCTTCCGGGTGATTTTTTAACTTAGCTTTATTGTTAAAAAAGCTATTAGAATACTCATTAATTTCCTTTTCATTTATATCTATTTTTACATCAATTAATTTGTTTAAAATTTCCTCTAATTCTCCTAAATGGCTAAATCCTAAAATGTCTAACATTCTTTCTATCTTGGTTTGGTCTTTGAAGCTTTTTAAGTACTCTATAGTCAAAACGCCATTGGCAAGCCCATGAGGAAGTCCTTTAAAATAAGTCAAAGGATATCCCATTCCATGGGGTAGAGATGTTCCGGTTTGCGCGATTTGTTTTCCACCGAAAACTGAGGCCAGCATGACCTTCTTTCTAAATTCTTTATTCAAATCTTTACTTATTAATTTTTCAAAGCAATATTTAAATAACTCAAAGCCTTTTTCTCCATAAATGTCTGACATGTAAGTGCTATTAGTATTTAAATATCCTTCAACTAAATGACTAAAAGCATCCAGGGCGGTATTGACAGTAATATTATAAGGAAGATTAAAAGTATATTTACTGTCAACAAAAGCAACCTTTGGGAATATGCTTTGGCCTAGATTCTTCTTTGTCTTTTCCTTATTGGAAGTCACAATGCTGTATTGGGTGACTTCTGAACCAGTTCCTGAAGTTGTGGGTACGGCCACCACTGGGATACTTTCCAGTTTTCCTGCACTAAAAATATTATCTATATTTATTTCAGGATTCTTAATAAATACAGCCATAGCCTTGGCAGCATCCATAGGTGAACCGCCGCCAATTCCTATAACAAAATCTACATGATTCTTTTTCCCTATATTACTGCCCTTTTCTATGGTTTCCAAGGAAGGATTTTCCTCAACCTCATCAAAAACTATATATTCTACTCCTGTTTGGGTTAGGGCCTTGCTGACATCATCGAAAGAGCCATTCTTTTTTGCTGAGCTTCTTCCTGTAACAATCAAGGCTTTACGGCCTAATGCACTGAACACTTCTTTGTTCTTTAAAACTACATCTTCGCCAAAATGTATTTGGGTAGGCATTAAAAACTTAAACTCCATAAAATTTCTCCTTTCCTTTGTGACTTCTATGTAAGATAATTAATTAATATCATTGTAACACATCTTACATGAATAGAGTTAGTAGAATTGATATCTATAGGTTATTTATGGAATCATCTTTAGGTGGAAACAAAAATATCAATGACTGTAAACAGATAATAAAACTTTAGCCTTCGTCAATTATTGTTCACTCAGATCTATAATAATATTATAATACCTTCACAAGGCTCAAATCCCTTTGAAAGGGTATAATCCATGCTTTCAGCATCCGTTAAAAAAATAATTCTATAATCTCAACCCCATATAACTTTTTATCACAATGATGAGCCTCGAAGGGTATGTCAATGGGTTTTGAGATTTCCCTAGAAAACCGACCCCTTAAGGAAACATATTAATTTATATTATTTAGTGTATAATACTTGTATTGTTGCAAATGAGCTATCTTAAGTACGATGGTTTTAAAAAGTCATAGCATTCATTTATCATACTATCTATCATGCGACTAATAATTTTGCTCCCTTTTTCTTTTGTTGCACAAGAAGGATAGCCCAAATTCCCCACATAACCTTCAGGTAAATTGTTTACTTCATGAAATAAATATTTCTTGAAATCATCAAACTGTATATCATGCTCGCGGACTAATTCCATTTTTACCTTCTCGGGATACAAAAATAATGCAACTGATGTTTCAGCTTCACAAGCATGTCTGATTGAAGATTGCTTCTCAAGTATATCTGAATATTCAATTTCAGATATATCGTATAACTTAATGTTATTAGATATTTTTTCCATGGCCTGTATGTGGAATGGATCACCGTGATATGTTAACAGCAAAAAATGTTTAAACCCTTGCTGTTCCCACCAATCTGTTATAGATACTATTGTTTCCCTTAGGGTTTCAGGCTTTATTGATGTAGTTCCTGCTAAATGTACATCACAGGGAAGATTAACACCATAGTTTAATGTGGGAGCAACCAACGCATTAGTTTTTTCAGATAAAATATTGGCCATATATTCTACGATAAAAATATCATTACCCAGTGGTAAATGGTATCCATGTTGTTCGCAAGTTCCTACTGGAATTATCAAATTATCATTAACTTCTAATATATATTTTTCCACCTCATTCCATGTCATATCAACCATTAACATTTATTTTTCCTCCTAAATCATATCATAAAGTTTAATATTTGTATGTATACTATAGAAT
>JAAYKZ010000144.1 GCA_012522165.1 Clostridiales bacterium | reverse complement strand
TGAATATACAACATTTCGTACCTCACAAATCCTATTTATATTCAAAAGTTATTAATAAAGATAGAATATACGCTACACCCTCGTTAGGTCATATTTTTTCTTTATTCTAAAGTAGCTCAATATTATCCCTATTCTCAACTTCCTTCATGGCATTCTTTGTATCAAAAATAAATTTCGAATTGGATTGTACAAATTCATAGTCAATATTTGTATGAGCTGTTGTTATTACTACTAAATCAGCATTTTGTAGTTCCTGTTTGTTGAGTTCCTTAATGCTTGTCCTTTTTGCTCCTTTATAATCGTAATACGGAACATAGGGATCATAGTAGTTCACTATACTACCTAGTCTTTCAAATCCCTCTATTACTTTTAGAGCAGGACTGTGTCTTATGTCGTCTATATCCTGCTTGTATGCTACTCCTAGTATCAATATCTTTGAACCGTTTAAAGGTTTTTTTAATCGATTTAGTATCTTTGACGCTCTTTCCACTACATAGTCAGGCATACTGTCATTGATGATTCCTGATGTTTCGATTAGCTTGGTATGATAGTCATATTCTCTAGCTTTCCACGCTAAATAATATGGATCAAGGGGTATGCAGTGGCCACCTACTCCGGGTCCGGGATAAAATGCTTGAAATCCATAGGGTTTAGTTTTTGCCGCATCAATTACTTCCCATATACTGATGCCCATTTTTTTACAGATTATTGCCATTTCATTTGCTAGTGCAATATTTATATTCCTATAAGTATTTTCAAGTATCTTTTCCATTTCAGCTACTTTTGGTGATGATACTTCATGGACGCATCCATCTAAAACAGAATTATACATAGCGGCAGCAATTTCTGTGGAATCTTTACCCACTCCACCGACCACTTTGGGAGTATTTTTTGTTTTATATATTTTATTGCCAGGGTCCACTCTTTCCGGTGAATAGGCCAAGAAGAAATCTTCACCACATTTTAGCCCTGAACCTTCTTCGAGTATAGGTAACAGAAGTTCTTCAGTTGTCCCAGGATATGTAGTACTTTCCAATACAACAATTGAGCCTTTTTTTAAGTATTTTGATATATCTATAGCAGAGTTTCTCACATAGCTGATATCCGGTTGCTGATAATCATCTAAAGGCGTGGGCACACATATGGCTATGAAGTCTGCATCTTTTACAATTGAAAAGTCTGTAGTGGCTGATAGCATACCCTTTTTAACTAAATCCTCAAGCTCCGCATCAACTACATCGCCGATATAGTTGTGGCCTTCGTTAACCATGTCTACTTTCGATTTTTGCACCTCAATACCTATCGTCCTATATCCGGCTTTAGCTTTTTCCACTGCTAATGGCAAACCTACATAGCCTAACCCTATAACAGCGACTGCTGCTGTTTTATCCTTTATTTTTTGTAGTAAGGCATTTTTAACTTCATCCCTGCTCATCCTAATTACTCCCTTGGTTTTAGATTTCCATCTGTAAGAATATATTCTTTATTGCAAGTACTACATTTGTATAGATTATTTTCTTGTTCTAATAACTTATTTCCACATTTACACACATATCCTACTACCCTTGCTGGGGTTCCTATTACTAATGCATAGTCAGGTACATCCTTTGTCACTACAGCTCCGGCACCGACAAATGCATATTCTCCTATATTGTAACCGCAAACTATAGTAGCATTAGCACCTATCGAAGCACCTTTTTTTACTATAGTTTTTTTATACTCATCTTTCCTTTCTATAAAAGCCCTTGGATTAATCACATTTGTAAAAACACAAGATGGTCCTAAAAACACATCATCTTCACATATTACACCTGTGTATACTGATACATTGTTTTGTATCTTTACATTATTACCTAATATCACATTGGGTGATATTACAACATTTTGTCCGATGTTGCAATTCTCTCCTATTTTAGAGTTCTTCATAATATGGGAAAAATGCCATATTTTCGTTCCTTTACCTATTTCACATGGTTCATCTACATAGGATGATTCATGAACAAAATAATCTTTATCAGCCATATTACTCACCAAATTTCTTTAATGTTTCTACTATATATTCTTTTTCCTCATCTGTTAATTCTGCAAACATGGGTATCGCAAAGGTTCTGTGTGATAAATATTCGGCATTGGGTAAGTCCCCTTCTTTGTA
>JAAYKZ010000143.1 GCA_012522165.1 Clostridiales bacterium | reverse complement strand
ATTATATTTTGAATAAGAAGGGATGGTATCTGTGGCTTTAAGGGAAATAAGGCATTATGAAAGAGATGAAGTATTAAGAAAAAAAGCTCGCCCAGTAGATAAAATAGATGATAGAATTTTAACCTTGCTAGATGATATGGCAGAAACAATGTACAAAGCTGAATGGGTGGGATTAGCAGCACCTCAGGTAGGTATCCTGAGACGTGTTGTTGTTATAGATATTGGTGAAGGTATTATAGAACTAATAAACCCGGAGATAATAGAGCAGGAGGGTGAGCAGATAGGCGCAGAAGGTTGCTTGAGTGTACCAGGCTTAAGCGGCATTGTAAAACGTCCTGCTAGGGTGGTTGTAACTGCCCTTAATAGGCATGGAGAAAGAATTAAAATACAAGGAGAAGACTTGTTAGCTCGTGCTTTATGTCATGAAATTGATCATTTAGATGGCATTTTATATCTTGATAAGGTGGAACCAGGGACTTTAGAAAGAGTTGAATGATTATAAATACTATTAGATTTATGATATTACAGCAAATGAGAAGGTGAAGGACATTGAGAATTTTATTTATGGGAACACCAGAATTTGCCATACCTTCCTTGGAAGTTATCGTTGCAGAAGGGCATGAACTAATTGGTGTGGTAACTCAGCCAGACAGGCCTAAAGGCAGGGGCAAGCGTGTGACACCGCCTCCTGTAAAGGAATGGGCTGTGGAGAGAGGATTTAAGGTATATCAACCCCAAAAAGTTCGTGATGAAGAGTTTATAGCTCAGCTAGAAAGCTTAGCTCCTGATCTTATAGTTACAGCAGCTTATGGGCAGATTCTGCCAAAGAGGATTTTGGATATACCCCTTCTAGGTTGCATCAATGTCCATGCCTCCCTATTACCTAAATATAGGGGTGCTTCTCCTATTCAGCAAGCTATTATGGATGGAGAAACAAAAACTGGTATAACAATAATGTATATGGATGTAGGTATGGATACAGGGGATATTATATTGCAAAAGGAAACAGAAATAGATCCTGAGGAAAATTGCGAAAGCTTACATGATCGTTTAGCTGAGCTAGGAGGGGAAGCGCTTAAAGAAAGCTTAGGATTATTTATTAATGGAAAGCCTCAGGGAACACCTCAAAATCATGAGGAGGCTACATATTGTCAAAAAATTGATAAATCTATGGGCAGAATTTATTGGAGTATGGATGTAGATATGATAAAAAACCGCGTGAGAGCTTTAACGCCATGGCCCGGATGTTATACCTATATTAATGGTATGCGGCTTAAGATTTGGGAAATTGATAGGAAAAAATGCCTCCTAGAGGGAGAAGTGGTTCCAGGCAGAGTGGTGCATGCAGATGAAAAACATGGATTGGTAGTAGCGGCTTCGAATGGTCTGGTAAGGCTTTCAAAAGTACAGGCTCCAGGCAAGCGCGTAATGGAGGATGTGGAATTTTTAAGGGGTAATAGGGTAGAGGTAAATACCATTTTAGACTAAAACACTAGTATGAAAGGTGGTTGATAGGATGCCTTTACTATTTTATGACTTACCTAGTTTATTGATATTATTACCTGCTCTTATTCTATCCTTTTATGCACAGTATAAGGTTCAGTCTACTTTTAATCATTTTATAAGAGTAGCCAATTATGGAGGATATACAGGGGCAGAAGTAGCTAGGAGAATTTTAGATTCTCAAGGTCTTACTGATGTGTCTGTGGATGTGGTAAGAGGATATTTAACGGATCATTATGATCCTAGAAAAAAAGTTCTTAGACTCTCGGAATCGGTGTATAGAGGCAGTTCTATAGCATCTATAGGAGTTGCTGCTAACGAGGCAGGGCATGCTATACAACATGCTAGAGGTTATATACCTCTTAGTATCAGAAACGCAATAGTTCCTATTGCCAGTTTTGCCTCACA
This sequence comes from Clostridiales bacterium, assembly GCA_012522165.1. Taxonomy (GTDB): domain Bacteria; phylum Bacillota; class Clostridia; order Caldicoprobacterales; family UBA3941; genus JAAYGY01. The sequence continues at coordinate 7,722 of JAAYKZ010000143.1, read as the reverse complement.
AGCAGCGTTCCTGTTTATATTCTTGGGTTTATTTATGGGAGCTAATACTATTTTAATGGATATTGGTATATATCTCTTTCTGGCTGTGGTAGCCTTTCAGCTCATTACTTTGCCAGTTGAATATAATGCCAGCAATAGAGCTGTGGAACTTTTAAGAGGTCATGGTTTTGTAGCAGCAAATGAAGAGAGAAAAGTTAGAGAGGTACTTAATGCAGCTGCTTTGACCTATGTAGCAGCCGCCGCATCAGCGGTTGCCCAGTTGCTTAGACTGATGATGTTGCGAGGTCGTAGAAGAGATTAACAAAAAGGGCTTCTTAGCCCTTTTTTTGGATGGAGGAAATTATGGATAAGGCTCGAAGAATAGCTTTGATTGTTTTAAAAGAAGTAAATGAAGATAAAAAGTATGCAAATATAAGCTTAAAGGAACACATAAACCGTGCCGCGCTTGATGAGCGGGATGCAGCTTTTGTTACCCAGCTGGTATACGGAACTTTGGAAAATCAGAGCATTATAGATCAAGTATTAAGAAAATTTGCTAAAATGAAGAAGGTCAATCCCTGGATAGAAAATATTCTAAGAATGGGTTGCTATCAAATCCTATACTTAGATAGAGTGCCAGATTCTGCTGCTTGCAATGAATCGGTAAAGCTGTGTCAAAGCTTTGGCTTTGCGTCTTTAAAGGGGTTTGTAAACGGTGTTTTGAGAAATATTTCTCGTAAGAAAAAAACTTTGGATATCTTAAAGAAAACCCTTGTAGATGCAAAGTCTCTAGCCTCCTTGTATGGATTCCCACTATGGCTGATAGAAATGTGGTCCAAAGAGTACGGAATAGAGGCTACAAGAAAAATAATTAAAAACTCTGTAGGGCCTAGCTGGACTACTATCAGGGTAAATGGAGGGAAAATAAAAAGAGAAGAGGTTGCGAAAAGATTAATAGAGCAGGGAGTAGAAGTAAAAAAAGGACTCTATTTTGATAATGCCTTGAGAGTAAGAGGGATTGGTGATATTCAGAGTAATCCTCTATACCAACAAGGCTTGTTTACTGTACAAGGAGAAAGCTCTATGTTGGCTTGTCATATATTAAACCCTAATTCAGGGGAGCATATTCTAGATGCTTGCAGTGCTCCAGGCGGAAAAGCCATTTATCTAGCTGAGCTTATGAATATGGAAGGAAAGGTATATGCTTTTGACAATCATGACCATAGAGTAGAACTTATTAACAAAAACATTGAGAGAATGGAAGCTTTTATAATTCATACGAGATTGCAGGATGCAACTATATTCAATCCAGAATTTGAAGAAAATATAGATAGGGTTTTGCTTGAGGTGCCTTGTTCTGGTTTGGGAGTAATGCATAAAAAACCTGACATAAAACTAAGGATAACCAAAGAAGACCTGAACTCTTTATACAAATTACAATGGGATATACTGACAACTTGCAGTAGATATGTGAAATATGGCGGTGTTTTAGTATATAGTACCTGTACCATTAACCCATATGAAAACAACAAGATGGTTGAAAGATTTCTAAAGGAGTATCCTGAGTTTGAATTGGATGAATTTAATAAAGAATTGCCTGATGATCTAAAGGATTTTATCATCAAGGATGGAATGATTCAGTTGATGCCTTGCAAAGAGGGACTAGATGGATTTTTTATTGCTAAACTGAGGAGGATAAAAAGATGACAGGTGCAAAGGTAGATATTCTGGGTCTAATGCCCCATGAGATTATAGAAGGATTGCAAGAGATGGGCGAACAGGCTTTCAGAGGTAAACAGGTCATAAGCTGGCTTTATAAAGGCGTCAATAGTTTTGAAGATATGACGAATCTTCCTAAAACCACTAGAAAAAAGCTTGAAGATACATATATAATTGGTAGTGTAAAACAGATTGATAAGCGAATATCAAAAAAAGGGGATACAATAAAATATTTGTGTTTACTAGCTGACCATAATATAATAGAATGTGTTGTGATGAAATATAATTATGGAAATACCTTGTGTCTGTCTACTCAAGTGGGATGCAGGATGGGCTGTAGCTTTTGTGCATCTACAAAGCAGGGATTGGTGCGAAATTTGGAAGTAGGAGAGATGATAGCCCAGGTAGTGATGGCAAATACCCAATTGGGTCAGACAGAAGAGCGGGGGATTCGCAATATTGTTCTTATGGGTAGCGGTGAGCCTCTGGATAATTATGACAACGTGATAAAGTTTCTACGTTTAGTTCACCATCCTGAAGGCTTAAATATAAGTTACAGAAATATAACTCTTTCCACTTGTGGACTGGTGCCTAATATGATAAAGCTAGCCCAGGAGAATGTCCCAATTACTCTATCGATTTCTCTCCATGCACCCAATGATGAACTTAGGAAAAAAATCATGCCAGTAGCATCGGCCTATAAGGTGGATGAGGTTATTAATGCTGGAAGATATTATTTCGAAAAGACTGGTAGACGAGTAACATTTGAGTATTCTCTTATAGATAGATTAAATGATAATGTGGAAGATGCAAGAGAATTAGCCCATAAGCTAAAAGATTTTCCCTGCCACGTTAATGTTATTCCAATAAATGAAATTGATGAAGTATTATATAAGCGAAGTAGTGAAGCTAGGATTCAGGCTTTTGTGAATACACTAAAATCTTTAGGGGTTCATGTGACAAGGCGTAGAGAATTAGGTCAGGATATAGAGGGAGCTTGTGGTCAATTAAAAAGAAGTTATTTAGATAGTTTAGAAAAATAACAAATGGACAGGGTTAAGAAAAATGAGGTGAGGTATATGATATTAGAATATGGTGGGTGCAGCCATAGAGGAATGGTTCGAAAATCCAATGAAGACTATTACTACATTTCAGATCATCAAAAAGATCAGAGGTTAGCTATTGTAGCTGATGGTATGGGTGGACATAATGCTGGAGAAATAGCAAGTCGAATGGCTGTAGAGACTATATTAGAATTTTTTTCAACTAACAAAGATGAATATTATGATAATCCTACTGAACTTATTAAGGAGTCCATAAGAGAAGCCAACTATAGAATATTTAGCTATGCTCAAAACCATGAAGATTGTAAAGGAATGGGTACTACTTTGGTTTTATCCTTTTTTGATGAAGGAAAGGTTTATTTTGGGCATGTAGGGGATAGCCGTGGATATCTAATTAGAAAAGGTGAGGCCATCCAGATAACCAAGGACCATTCATTGGTACAAGAATTATTGGATAATGGAACCATCACCCTAGAGGAAGTTGAGAATCACCCCCAAAAAAATATCATTACCAGAGCCTTAGGTACGGAGAAGAATATAGAAATTGACTGCTATAGTATAGCCCTCGAAAAGGATGATATAATACTTCTGTGTACTGACGGACTAATTCTTCATGTAGATTTACAAGAAAATGTAGAGTTGTTTGAATCTAGCAGTTCAATGCAAGAGCTTACTTCTAGTTTGGTTGATCAAGCTCTGGAAAAAGGAGGCCTGGACAACATTACTGTTGTGGCTATCAAATACTACGGCATGGTGAAAGAGGGGTGATGCCGTTGATAGGTAAGATTCTAGGAGGAAGATATGAATTAATAGAAAAAATAGGCGCAGGTGGCATGGCCATTGTATACAAGGCCAGATGCAATCTTTTGAATAGATATGTTGCAGTCAAAATTTTAAGGCCTGAACTAGTAGAAGATGAAAACTTTGTCAAACGCTTTAAAAGGGAATCCCAGGCCGCAGCTAGTTTATCACATCATAATATTGTCAATGTCTATGATGTTGGGCAGGAAGATGGTATATATTATATTGTGATGGAATATGTATGCGGAAAAACTCTTAAGGACTATGTTAGGGAAAAGGGAAAACTAGATTCTAGAGAAGCTATAAAAATAGCATTACAGATTGGGGCTGCCCTTGAACATGCTCATAAGAATGGTATTGTGCATAGGGACATTAAACCTCAGAATATTTTAATAGGAGACGATTTTACGGTAAAGGTTGCAGACTTTGGAATAGCTCGCGCTGTCACTTCCACTACTATTACCTTAGCTGGGTCTAATGTTGTAGGATCGGTTCATTATTTTTCGCCAGAACAGGCAAGGGGAGGACATACAGACGCTAAATCTGATATTTATTCTCTAGGGATAGTTCTCTATGAGATGGTGACGGGAACTTTACCCTTTGAGGGAGATACAGCTGTTTCTGTGGCTATTAAGCATATACAAGAAAAGGTTAAACCCCCAGGAGAGATTAATCCTGAAATATACAAAAGTCTTCAGGATATTATCCAAAAAGCTATTGAAAAACAGCCAGAAAGACGGTATCAAAGTGCTGGGCAAATGATTGAAGACTTAAAAAGAGCTTTGGAGGAGCCTAATGGGGATTTTGTTGTGTTTAACTATGATAGTGATGCACCAACTCAGATGATAAAACCTATAAAGGATGAAGAAGCTGAGACTAGTTCTAATCCAAAGGGATCAAATAAAAAGCCTTGGGTAAAAATGCTTCTAATAGGTATACCTTCTATTTTAATAATGATATTGGCATTTTTCATTGGCGCTCGCATTTTTGAAAATAATTTTGTAAGTCAGGAAATAGAGATACCAGATATAGAAAAAATGTATTTTGATGATGCCAAGAAGCTTTTAGAAGACAATAACTTATATATTAGTGTAGAAGGTAGGATCCATAATGATGAGATAGAAAAAGACTATATTATTTCTCAACATCCTGAAAAAGGCACAATGGTTAAGCCTGAATATACGGTGCGCGTAGTATTGAGTCTGGGACCTGAAACTGTATTGGTACCTAATGTTGAAAAAAGCACAAAAAGAGAAGCTGAGATAGCTCTGGAAAATCACGGTTTAACATTAGGGGAACATGAGTATATAAACAGTGAATTTCCCAGCGATACTGTCATTGGACAATCTATACCGCCCAATACAGAGGTGCCTAAGGGGACAGAAATAAGTTTGATCATAAGCTTAGGACCTGAAGAGAAGCTTGTGACGGTTGGAAATTATATTGGTCAACAGCTTGATGTTGCTAAACAAATGATTAACGGAGATAGGTTAAAGCTAGATAAGGTTAGGGAGGAATACAGTGATGTAGCTAGCAAGGGTACAGTAATTGAGCAGAGTCTGACTCCTGGTGAAACCGTTTCCGAATACAGATCTATTGATCTTGTGGTAAGTCTAGGGCCACAGCCTACTTATCCTAAAGATATAAATATTGACCTATCCAGTATAAACAGCGACAAAGAGACAGTAAATATAGTGGTTAAAAAGACACAAAATGGTCAAACTACAGAAGTATATAATAGGTTCCATACTGTAAATGATGAAGTATTAACTATTAGATTGGAAGGTAAAGGGGTAGCTGAGTACGAAATCTATATAGATAATGAGCTTGCTTACAAGACAATTATTGATTTTACCAAGAAAGGTGATGATACAGGTTAATGAGGCAAGGGATTATTACTAAAGGTGTAGGAGGTTTTTATGATGTTTTAGTAGATGGAGATATTATTCGCTGTAGGGCGCGGGGCATATTTAGAAAGGATAATATTGTGCCCATGGTAGGTGACAAGGTAACCATATCTACTAAGAACAAGGCAATTGTAGAGATACATCCTAGAAAGAATCAATTGCTGCGCCCTGCTGTAGCCAATATAGATTTATTGGGCATAGTACTAGCTCCTATTCATCCTGAACCTGATTTTTATCTTATTGACAAGTTAATGGTTAGTGCAGAGAATAATGGGATAAAGATAATGCTATTGATAAACAAGGTAGATTTGGTAGGGGATAAAGAGATAAGGGATATCATGGACATTTATAAAGCTACCCAATATCCCATTATTACTCTATCTTGTAAAGAAAAAATAGGATTTGAAAAACTAAAAGGTATAATAAAAGATAATATTATAACCTTAGCTGGCCAATCGGGGGTTGGAAAATCTTCTATTATCAATGTGCTATGTCCAGAAAAGGAATTAGAAACAGGGCAGTTAAGTGAAAAGATAAGAAGAGGCCGGCACACAACTAGGCACACAAAATTATTGATTCTTTCATCAGGGGGTATGATAGTTGATACTCCTGGCTTTAGTACAATGAATATGAATGAAGTGATGCCTGAGGACTTATCTTATCTTTATCCAGATTTCTTAGATTACATACATCAATGTCGATTTAATGGATGTATGCATGATCAAGAACCCGGCTGTAGGGTAAAAGAAGCTGTAGCAGAAGGAATTATATCTCAAGGAAGATATCAACGATACATAAGAATATTAAATGAATTAAAAGAGTTTAGGAGGAATATATGGTGATAAAAATTGCACCGTCTATACTATCAGCAGATTTTTCAAGATTAGGAGAGCAGGTGGAAATGCTGGATCAGGGTGGCGCAGATTATATACATATAGATATTATGGATGGGCATTTTGTACCCAATTTAACTTTTGGTCCAATAGTTGTAAAAGCAATAAGAGACAGAACCCAGCTTCCTTTTGATGTTCATCTTATGATGACAAATCCAATGGATTACATTGATGAATTCATAGACGCAGGAGCTGATATAATAACTGTACATGCAGAGGTGCTGCCCCATTTGCACAGAGCCATACAACAGATCAAGCAAAAAGGAGTTAAAGCTTCGGTTTCTTTAAATCCATCTACACCTCTAGATGTATTGGATTATGTATTGGAAGATTTAGATATGGTTCTTTTGATGACTGTTAATCCTGGATTTGGAGGGCAGGAGTTTATTCCAGCTATAATAGGTAAAATAAAGGAATTAAGAAGAAAGATTGACTCTATGAATTTGAATGTTGATATACAAGTGGATGGGGGTATATCCTTTGATAATATTAAAGAGGTAGCTAAAGCAGGTGCAAATGTTTTTGTAGCAGGCTCTGCAGTATTTAATGCACCAAATCCAAAAAAAATGATTAAGGATATGAAGAAAGAAGTAGGCTCATTATGAAGGTTTTAATTATTTCAGGTGGAAATCTAGGAGATGTAGAATATATTAAGAAGAACTTCTTAGATTGGGATTATATCATATGCGCCGATGGTGGTGCCAAGCATTTAGAAAAACTTGATGTTATACCTAATATATTAGTAGGAGATTTTGACTCAATTTCACCTAAGCTATTACAAAAATACAAAGACATGGGTATTGCCATAAAGACCTATCCAAAGGAAAAAGATTGGACAGATACTCATATAGCTGTGGATATAGCAATTGAAAAGGGTGCTAAATGGGTTTATATTATAGGTGCCCTAGGCAGCAGGTGGGATCATTCTTATGCTAATATAATGCTACTTTATCGTCTAGAATCTAGAGGAATTAGAGCAAAGATTTTGCATAGTCATAACACTATCATGATGAGCAATGATGTTTTAGAAATAGAAGGGCATATAGGTCAAATTGTGTCGTTAATACCCTTTTCTCAAGATGTACTTGTTGAGTATACTCAAGGATTGGCTTATCCTCTTCATAATGAAACTTTGACTTTAGATTTTCCATTAGGTATTAGCAATATACTTGAAGAAGAAAAAGCAGTGGTAAAGATAAAAAATGGTTGGCTAATAGGAGTACTAACCAAAGATTGAATGCACACATCGTTGTAATAAGGCATAGGCTAGAATAGATGTACTATATAGAGATGTGAAATACTGATTACACGGCCACGTTGTCCTAAGAGGAATTCATTTATAGATACCTTGATTGGCAT
>JAAYKZ010000020.1 GCA_012522165.1 Clostridiales bacterium | reverse complement strand
GCTTCTATGTATTCTTCCCCTTCTATTCTAATTACAGTGTCCGGTCTTTCTTCATTAGAATATATATCAAGGTAATGCTCGTAAGAATTTTCATCGGATAATTGTGATACTATATCTAATAAGTCCGATAACATGGCATCAGGGTCAGCTTCTGGCTCATTGGCATCAGCTAAGATTGGACTTAAGGGGATCAAAAATGTCATTAGCAGGAATATAGCCGTCATACCTATTGCTAAAATGGGAATCTTCTTGCTTGTGCTCATCTAATCTACTCACCTCACCTTACACATAAGCAACATAAATAGTTGTTTGTATATAAGTTAGTTGAGGAATGGTTTTCATAAGATTAATCTTATGAAAACCATTTCCTCTAGCTATTGCTCATTCCTCTTTTACTCCGGCAAATATTACTCATTCCATACTTCATCAATTGCAGCCTGGAATGATGCCTTGTATTTTTCTATTAATGTGGAAACAGATTCCCCATCGATTAACTCTGCAACGAAGTCATAGTAAGGCAAGGATGGATAGGAAGCTTTATCGGTAATCCTCATACCTGCAGAAGCCATTCTTAGATTGTTGATGTCTCCTTCGTCTTCAAAAAGACTTTCATACCAGCTTTGGTTAGGATATTCATCACGGAGATCATCGGGAATATCATTGATTTTTTCCCAAATATATACCAGTTCTCTAGGTACATCTACAGATTTAGGAATTGCTATGGCCTGAACCAATGGCTCACAAGCATGATAATCACTTGCACTTGGTCCTTTGGGGAATGGTACAAAGCCAATCTCATAATCCGGCATATCCTCCTTCAGCCCGGAAGTCTCATAATCACAGCCAGCATACATCAAGACATTACCCTCTACAAAGAAGCTTCTAGGCTCTGTCCAGTCTCCACCCTCGGTAGGTCTAGGAAGATTTTCTTTATATAGTTTAGAAATGAATTCCAATGTCTCAATAACTCTTGGATCATCAAGGTTCTGCTTATCTTCATCTACTAAATCTGTCTCGTTGGCAGCCAAAGCCTGCTCTACGAAATTACCAGTAGCAAGACCCCATGTGTCTATCTTTCCGTCTCCGTTTGTATCTTGATTAGCTGATTTTGCTACTTCTATAAATGTATCCCAATTCCAGTTATTCTCGTCAACATAGGACTGAAGTGGCTTTATTCCCAATCTTTGCATTAGAGTCTTGTTATAGAAGAAACCTGTAGCCATGTCTACTGCATCTGAGAAGGCATAACCTTTGCCTTTAAATTGGAAAAATTCTTTTGTGTACTTCTGGTTAAATACTCTGTCATTCATGATCCATTCTTCTTCAATTGGCCAGAATAAATCCTGTTTTGTAAGAGAAGGAATCATGAAGGATTTACCAATTCTGACAATGTCACCAAGTGGCTGGTCAGCCATTAATGAAGAAATTAGCCTGTCATGGTACTCACCGTAATCAATTGCTTCGTATTCAATGTTGAAATTGTGTTTCTCCATTAAGTACTCTAAATTCTCTCTTTTTGCTACGCTAGCGGGGTCTTCCCCAGTTATTGACATATCCCACCATGCTACTACCTTGATAGTCCGTCCACCTAAATCAAAGTCCATTTCAGGAGTTGCTTTTGATTCTTCTTGAGCTGCCCCCTCATTTTCCCCTGTTTCCTCATTTGCTGATTCATCTTCACCGGCAGAATCATTATCTTGGGTCTCTTGTTCATTAGTAGATGCTACGTTATCGCTGGTAGTGTCTTGTTGTTTTTCACCAGCACATGCAACTAAAGAAAGCAATAGAAACACACATACTAGCCACGCTACTAGCTTTTTAAGATTCACCTCTTAACTCCTCCTTGTATAATTAGTATTATAGTTAACAGTGCAAGAAAGCACTATTTAACTTTCATATTTAATAACAAACCACGTCAGCTCAAAATTATTCTTATACTAAACATCAAACACATTTTGG
>JAAYKZ010000019.1 GCA_012522165.1 Clostridiales bacterium | reverse complement strand
GACAGGGATAAGTTCATTGGAGAAATAGAAAGGTCTATTGGCTACCCATGTTTTGTTAAGCCTTCTAAGGGTGGTTCCAGTGTAGGAATCAACAGGGCAGAAAATAGGGATGAATTAATAAAGGCCCTAGATATAGCCTTTATGTATGATGTTAAGGCAGTAGTTGAAGAGGAAATAATAGGTAGAGAAATGCAGATCTCTGTAGTAGGCAATAACTATCCTCAGGCCTCTGTAGCAGGAGAGTTTATTATGGAGAGAAGGTTTTTCGACTATAATGCTAAATATATAGATGGCAAGTTAATACCTGTTATACCTGCAAGATTGACTGAGGAATTGAGCAATGAAATGAGAGAAACTGCAGTTAGAGTCTTTAAACTACTTAACTGCTATGGCCTTGTAAGGGTAGATTATTTTGTAACCGATGATAACAAATTCTATGTAAACGAAGTCAATACCATGCCTGGTTTTACAAAACTAAGTATGACTCCAGCCCTTTGGGAAAAAACCGATGGAACTACTTATGAGGAATTAATTGAAATCTTAATTCAATTAGCCTTAGAGAGATATGAAGAAAAGAAAGCAATTGTAAATTCGAGGTGAAGATTTTGATAAGAAGAAGCTTAAAAGAAATCCAAAAAATGTGTAATGGCTTTGGGTTAAAAAAGGAATATGAAGACCTTATAATCGAAGGGGTATCTACGGATACTAGGACCATAAAGGAAAGCCAATTATTTATTCCCTTAATCGGTGAGAATTTTAATGGCCATAAGTTTTTAGAAAATGCTATAAAAAGTGGGGCTAGGGCTGCCTTATGGAATAAGGATGAGCCCATTGAAGATTTAGACTTTCCATTGATCCTAGTAGACGATACCCTTAAGGGCCTACAAGACTTGGCTAAAGCCTATAGGGAAGAATTAAACGTGAAAGTAATTGGCATTACAGGTAGTAATGGAAAAACCTCAACTAAGGATATCTTGGCAAGCCTTTTAAGTACCCAGTATAAAACCCACAAAACAACAGGAAATTATAATAATCAAATAGGAGTTCCCTTGACCATACTTGCCATGGATGAAGATACGGAAATGGCAGTTATAGAGATGGGCATGGATAATTTTGGACAAATTGAAAGGCTGACCAATATAGCTAAGCCTGATGCTGCTGTAATCACAAATATAGGTGAAGCCCATTTAGATGATTTAAAGACTAGGGAAAACATAGCTAAGGCCAAGCTGGAAATCTTAAAGGGATTAAAGCCACAGAACCTATTTCTCTACTATGGCGATGATTCCATGCTGAAAAGGGAAGTAGAAAGTGTTGCTGCAGACTTCGATGTAAAAACCTTTGGCCGTGAAAACACCAATGACTATCAGCCTGAAGTAATCTTTGTAAATGAGACAGGGGATTCCTTTTACTTAAAGAAGCCTGGATCACCTGAGTTCTTTCTACCTATGTTGGGTGAACACCAGGTTTTAAATGCCACTGCTGCCATTGCCATAGCCAGGTATTTTGGCATATCCTATGAGAATATAAAAAAGGGCCTATTAAATGTGGAAAAAACAGGCTAGAGAAATGAATTGATTAGATGTAAAGATTTCACCATATTAAACGATGCCTATAAGTCCAATCCTACCTCTGTTTTGGCAGCCCTAAATACCATGTACTCCATGTTAGGCTATAGCCAAAAGATTGTAATCTTAGGTGATATGCTAGGCATTGGTGATGAAATAATAGCCATGCACAAGGATATTGGCATAAAGATAAAGCCTAATGAAATAGATTATGTCCTAACCTATGGAGAATTTGGAAGATATATATCTGAAGCTGCCATAATTAATTTTGGTAAAGAAAGGGTTTTCCACTTTAATGATAAAGGAGAATTAGTTAAAAAGGCTAAGGAACTGATTAAGCCAAATGCCTTAGTTTTAGTTAAAGCTTCTAGGCCTTTACAGATGGAAGATGTAGTTGAAGGTTTGAAAAAGTAAAATCTTTATAGAAAAAGGATAGATTCACATCTATCCTTTTTTACATCCTAATCATATTCTTCCCTTCTTTTTTCAATCATTTTGGAAATCCAAATGCTTAGCTCATATAAGAAAACCATAGGTAAACCTAGGAGGATTTGGGAAATGACATCAGGAGGAGTTATTATGGCAGCTATGATAAAGATTATAAGAACTACATATGTCCTATATTTTATCAAGCTAGTTGCCCTAACAAGCCTTAGCTGAGTTAACAATATGATTAGCATGGGAAATTCAAATATTAAACCTGAGGATAATAAG
>JAAYKZ010000018.1 GCA_012522165.1 Clostridiales bacterium | reverse complement strand
GTTAACTATACCATACTAATAAGGCCATGATTACATATAGGGGTAGTCTACCTTATTTTATTGGTATAATATACCATTGCATTGTGCAAGATAATCTAGCACAATAGGTTAATTTAATAATAAATAATATAGTAGCTATATAATTAAATCAAAATTGTGATAAGGGCAAACTATCCGAAAGGGTAGGGCGCAAAGTCAGGAGTCTAAGACATTTATGTTATGACCGTCCGACTGCCACAATATTTATCTGTGGCAGTTCTTTTTTGGCATAAAAAACCTAATTAATGGAATAATAATGTAAAGATGGACAATTTATAACATATTAAAGAGAAATATCAAAAAAATTCCATAAGAAAGTTGATAATATGAATCTCAAAACTATATCCATAAAACCGTTACGAATTATTATACTATACTGCTTTTGCTAATTACCATATATCTTAAGTCTGGGAATTACTCATGAAATTAAAATACAAAGACACAGCCAATCAGAAAGGCTTTATGAAGAAAAAGATCCAGTAACTCTAAATCACAAAAATGTGGTGGTTATAGGAAGTGATCTTTTCTATGTTCAATAGGTTATCATCTTATTTAAAGGGTGTGGGTAATAAATTTTATAGTAAAGAGAAATGGATAAATACCAAGGATATATTGTACTTATATCGCTATCTATCTTGGTTTTTTACCAGTTTATTTTATCTTTTTACTCAGCTTAATGCTCCTATAGTTTTAAAAGTTGGAGTCATAGTTACCCTGTTTGGAGCTGCCAAGATATTAACGGATTTATATATTAAGTTTAGCAATAGTCATAGAATATTAGAGATAGCTATCCTGGTTGAAACCATAGGTATTACCCTGCTCATAATACCAACTGGAGGCTTACACAGTCCTTTTATTTGGTATGCTTTAAATCCGGTTCTAGTGGCTGCAAGCTTTTTGCCCTTGTACTTTTGTTGGGTAAATCTATTATTTTACCTCATATCTGCTTCTATTATCTCCTGCGTTTTTTTTAGACATGTAAAAAATATATCCGATTTAATTATAGATAATGAGTATTTTATACTAGTATTTGTGCTTATTACTTTAATAGTACAGATGCTATCTCACCTATCAAAGAGATTAAACCAACAGGCTGAGCTGCTGAAAGAGCAAGGCCAAAATCTTGAGACTATGAACAAAAGACTACGAAAAAGCAATAGTATGTACAAGGAATCCATAGAGCATTTAATATCACTTTATCAGATAGTGGAAGCTTTTCATTTGGGAGATAATTTGGACAGCATATGCAGCACCTTTGCCTATTATGCGTCAAAACTCACCAAATCTTCGTTAGCCTTTGTTTGGACAATATCAGATGATAAACAAAGCAGTAAAATTTGGCTGCATAGTAATATGGATTTTCCTATAAATGATAAGCTGGATACTTGCCTTCTAAATCAATGGTCAAGTATAAGAAACCTAGATAAACTTATAGGGTTTACCATTGATGACTCAAAATTTTTAGCCGTAAATATTAAATCCTCATCAAGAAATTATGGTTTATTAGGGATAAAGGCTGAAAAAGGTAATGTATATGGGCGTCCTAATAAGCTGGTTTTAAAACAATTATCTTTTTTATCTAGCCTTCTTGGGGCAATATTGGAAGGACAGCATTTAAAGAAGTTAGAGGATCAACTACTAATAATAGAAGAGCAGAACCGTATTGCCAATGAAATCCACGATAGCGTATCCCAGAGGCTGTTTAGCATTGTATGTGGACTTGCAGCTATCACTAAGAAATTAGATAGCAATAGTAAAGATATAGTAAATCATTTTGAACTTATTAGAAAATCAGCTGATTTGGCTATGAAGGAACTTAGATCTTCTATCTACAATCTCAGCTCTAGAAAAAAAGGTGAAACACCTTTTGTACAGATGATAGAAGAACACTTACAAAGCTTTGCAAATCTGCACTCCATTGAAATTAGTACCTCTATTACAGGGGATGAAGACCTGCTATCAAGTCAGCTAAAAAGAGATTTGTATCGAATCATATGTGAAGGTACAGGCAATGCAGTACAGCATGGTCAGTGCCAACACTTAAGAGTAGATCTAAAGATGGAAACACCCAGGATAGCTTTGATTATAGAAGATGATGGAAAGGGTTTTGATAAAGATAATATTCAAACAACTAATGTATCTGGACTGGGAATACGAAATATGAAAAATTTAGTTATTACCTATAATGGTAGCATAGATATAGATAGTGAGATTGGCAGGAATACTAAAATTGTTATTAGTATACCTGTCCATAGGGAATACAATAAAATGATGGAGGAATCAGCCATATGAAGGTACTTATTGTAGATGACCATCCTTTGGTTAGGGAAGGATTGGCTGCCATACTATCTATGGAATTTTCCATGGCTACAGTAGAGCAGGCAGCTACCTGTGATGAGGCAGTGAATAAGATACACCAATTAGAGCCGGATATAGTTTTGTTGGATTTAAGGTTGGATAGGGAATGTGGTTTGGATGTTATCCCAAAGGTAAGGAAAAACAATAGCAACTGTAAGTTTGTAGTACTCACCTCTTCATCAGATAGAAACGATTTTAAAAGGGCAGAGGATATGGATGTGGATGGCTATATTCTAAAAGATGCATACCCAGAAGAAATATTATTAGGTATGAAGCTAATTAGCCGAGGTCGAAAATATTATGATCCTGGCATCCTAGAGATAATGCTACAAAAACAGGACAATAGTCCAACAGAAGAACTAACCCCTAGAGAACAGGAAGTTCTTAGGGAATTAGGTAAGGGTATGACCAATAAGCAGATCGCCCAAAATCTATTTATCACTGAATACACCGTTAAAAAACACGTAAGCCAGATCCTAGCAAAATTAGGTCTGGCAGATAGAACGCAAGCGGCACTTTATGCAAATTCACATAAAGTAGTTTGAACCAAGAGATATAGGAAATTCTAATTCGGCGAGCCAATCGCCGAATTTTTTTTGTAATCGCCAAAGGTTAAAACTTTTCTAGCAATTAATTTCTGCTTTAATTCTATGCACAACCCAACCGCTATCAGCTAGATTACCTTCTTCAGCCTAAAAACCATATTGTAATTTAAAGGTTGCTGCATCTGGTACTAAAGTATACATATGTAACACTAAGGTATTTACTCAAAATATCAAGAATTAGGATGTATAGGTCTAAAGTACTATTTCAGGTATACAAAGGAGTCCGAAGAAAGATAAGCTTTAAGTATATATGAGAATACACTCTAGAGTGCCGAAAAAAAGACTTTCCTAATCTATAATTTTTATATAAGTTACCAATCATGCCAACTTGTAGGTAATAACCAAAGTATAAACCTTGGGGTTCTTTGATTTTTTACTTTAGCATAATGTGTGTAATACTTAAGTGTATCCCAATAGTACTAAAGTATACCCTCATATTACACACAAGTATCTAGATAAATCATCTTTTAGTAGCCATTCTAATATACTTTCGAGTGAAATAATAAAAGATATATATGACTATAATTATACTAATTAAATTAGCTAAATCTTCCTCAATACGCAACAAATTCTTTTATTAGCAATACAAACTTCCCTAAAAGGGGAGAATTAGATGACAAGGAAATACAAGAAAATTGGAGCATTTAAGGTAGTTTTCATTATGCTACTTTCCATGGGTGCTGGCATAGTTGCAGAAACATCAGATCTAAATCCAGAAGAGGGGAATTCTATAGAGACTCAACCTGAAGAGGAAAAAGACAAAGAACAAGAGTCAGAAGAACAAATAAATCAAGTTGAAGAAGTTGTAGTAGAAGAACCAGGGGAGGAAGCGGAGCAAGAGTCTCAAGAACAAGTACAGGAAGAACAAAATTCTGATAACCAGAGCCATGAAGAAGGCTTAGATAAATCGGAGTCATTATCAGAGGAGAGTCCCACTCTACCTACAGAAGAAACCCTTGAGTATTCATAAGATACAGAAGTGTACCTGCTAAAAAATGTAAGATCGTCTAATGATAAAACTGCAGCAGTATTGGCATGGATGTATGATCAAGATACATATCTTGCGGTTATTTCAGAATATGAGATTAAGAATGTTAAATATATGGATAGAGAAGTAGACTACACAACTGATAGGGCAAAAGATAATAATTGTAAATTAATAGTTGGTAGTAATAATTATGGAACAGTTGCTCACTTTAACGAGAAATATGAAGCTGGAGTAAAAATAGATGAAGAAAAAAGCCTCTGGTCAATAATTATAATCAAAGGTCAAACGTTGACCTCCCCGTTTAAATTGACGATAAAAGTAAAAGATGGGGATGGGCATGGCTATAATATTGATGAAGAACCATTTCATATCAATAAATTCCTACAGGTATATCATAAATATGGTGATGAATCACCAATATTGGATAAAGACCAGTCTACTAAATTAGATGAAGATAACTGCTATAGAGTTTCTCCTAAATATGAAAATAATAGAACAACTTATAAATTGGTAGACATCCAAGTAATTCATAACGGCGAGAGTATAGGAGAAGGTGTTTTAAATGAAGAAGGATTCCTTGTAGGCGAAGTAACTCCTATAACAGTAGTAGGAAAAGGAAATAAAGAATACGATAGCGCCAGTGCCATAATAACATTTATATACGAGAACCCTGACAGCGGGGATAACGGCAGCCTAACTATAAAAAATGTATTAAAAAATCCAAAGCCAGGAGATAAAAGCAAGAAATTTGATATCTTCATTGACGGACCAAATGAAAAGGTATACACTGTATCACTTTCCCATAGAGAGGCAGAAACCTTGACAGGTTTACAGTATGGAACATATATCATAAAAGAAATAGTTCCTATGAATTTTGAGAATCTGAGCGGTAGTGAAATAACAGTGGTAATAGATGAAGACAATCCAAATGGAAAAGTTGAGATAAAAAACCAACGTAGCAACTCTGGATGGTTTTACGATGAAGACTCTAAAATATTTAAGGTGGGATCCTAAGATGAAAAGATCGGATGTACGAAAAGTTAATATATTCAAAAAGCTAATGCAGGTACTCACCAACGTCCTTTTTACATTATATATGATAATTATGGCTGGCTTAATTCTTATTACTGCACAATCAAGGTTCACAGGTATGGAGCCTTCCTTATTTAATCACAGGATATACATAGTAGACAGTGGAAGCATGAGTCCAACCATTCTCAAAGACTCAATGATAATAGTGAAGGAGTTGGAGCCTCAAGACGTAAAAGAAGGGGATATAATAACATACTATGGCTCTCAAAGCTCTGTAAAAGTTACTCATAGGGTAGTGGAAGTTCAGGAACAAGGCAAGTCCTTTATAACCAAGGGAGATGCTAACGAAACAAATGATCCGCTGCCCCTTGAAGGTGAAAAAATTATAGGAAAGGTAGTGTTTATTAT
>JAAYKZ010000501.1 GCA_012522165.1 Clostridiales bacterium | reverse complement strand
TGATAGCGTCAATTTACTGTAGGGAAAAGAAGAATAGATAACATCCTGGGATATTTTTACTTAAAGTTACAGTTCCCATATATTCAGATGACTGTTTGGTATTATAGTTTTATCTACACCATTAACACTCTAATCAGCTCTAGGCCATGCCTTTTACAACTTGTTTGCTGTGGTTCTACCTATTATAGCATAAAAGGATAAAGCACCAATGATCCATTTAGTGTTTTCAATAAAAACACAGCTATTTTACCATTTGCCATTGCTGTCAAGCCTAAAATAAACTTCACTACGTTCCGGGCTTGACAGCGTAGCCCAGCTATAGGGTCGATGGTATACATCCATCGCTTTTTATTGTCATTGAATACTAATATTATCGTATTCCTGCTATACTCCTTAGTTCATTAAATAGTCCTGTTTTCTTCCCCAGAGTAAATACAGTCAGGTTGCTATTCCATGAATTAGCATACCTGCTTTCAGATAACTTCCTTACTTCTTTGACTAACTCATCCTGCAATTCATGTTTACTAGTTTCCATCTCCCTAAGCTTTTGGGCCATAACTAAATCATAAATCTTTCCACCATTTTTCTTATATATGATAAGCTTAGACATCTTAGCAACACCTATCTGGGACCATCCCTTAGGCCTGCTACTTAGCCTATTTGAGAATACATGACTTACATGGCCTTCGGCGCTACAACCAACTATCTCATCACGCTTTTCAGCCTTTATTTCTATTCCATGCCAGTTATTCAATATATACCGCCTAGCATCCCTAACTGCTTTCTTTTTCGTTTCGGAATCAGTTAGCTTAAGTATCTTCTTAAAGACTTCCTTAACCATATCCTTATCTGGCCAATCAAGTGCATCCTTTAGCTCTTGGTAAATGTCTTCATCATTTAGGTGCGCAGTTGCCGTTATCATATATTTCTTAAGGTGATAATTATCAAGAACAAACTTACTTTTAGGGATCCAATCAAGCCCGGTTTTAATCCAGGATGCTCCATCACCAGAGAGGTATATGGTTTCAATTGAATCCAGGTTGTACTGCTTATCTATATATTCCATGACCTCGAGCCAGAGATCCTCACTCTCTTTATACATACCACCAAAGTATTTAATATTCTTAAGTCTGGTCCTTGTTTTACTGCTTCTTTCAGGGTCTATTCCTTCATGTACATAAACAAGTTTAGGCATAGCTGTTTTGCTTTGATTATCTTTTTCATCACCTTTCCTCTGCAGGGAAACATGGTCTTCATCTGCTTCAACGTATAGGATCTTAACATCCCTCTTCTTATCCACTTTAAGCTCAGGCTCTATTATCTTTAGGTTATGTATTTTATTCATAACAGCTTGTTTGCTTATTTCGTCTAGATATCCAGCCACCTCTCCACCTTTCCTATAGGTGCTGTCTATGGCTTCATCCACCACATTAATAACCACATCCGCACTCACCCTATCATGAGGCTTCAAACCAACAAGCTCGTCAACAAGATATTTCCTCTTACCACCAGCCTTAGGCTTAAAGTAAGTCCTGTTATATCTAATGGTTCCAAAGGTTGTTAGAATACCCGTCTCATCCTTCCTAACAATCTCCCAGTTGTTTTTTCTAAGACCAGATTTTCTAAGATGTTCGTCCATTTCCTCAAGTATCTCTACAAGTATATTACGACCTAGCTCAAATAGATCTTCCTTAATGCCTAACACTAGATCTGCTAAATCCTTCCCTTCCCTTACAAAGGTTTTTACCTTTTTTTCGATTTTCCTTACCCCAAACTCGTTAAAATGTTGTATACTATTGTACATAGAAGATGTCATCCTTTCGTTA
>JAAYKZ010000142.1 GCA_012522165.1 Clostridiales bacterium | reverse complement strand
CAGGATCATTTCTGAAGATTTATTAGGGCAACACATAAAAGAAATAATTAAAATATATAAAACTAGAGAAAAGAGATGTGCATTATGCTTACCTGCCCACCATATAGCAATAAAAAAGATTACTCTCCCAAGGATGGAAAAAGAAATATTAATGGAGAATATTTTATATGATATAAGAGAATATTTGCCATTAAAGTTAGATGACTATACCGTAGACTATAGGATAATGAATACGTCAATAGTCAATGATATAGAATATTGGGATATTATGGTGGTAGCTGTGTTAAAAGAAATTATCTCTTCTTATATTAGAGTTTTAAAAAAAGCTGGTTTAAAGCCCATATATATAGACATTCCATTTAATTGCATTGAAAAACTTCTCATAAAATTTGCTAATGATAATCAGCAAAGGATTTTAAAAAATAAAAGTTTATGTTTAGTTGACCTAGGTCACTATTATATTGACATTACCATATTGCAAAAGGGTATATATTTTGCCAACAGAACCATAGTAAATGAAGGAGAAAAAACAGATTTACATCAAATAAAAGATGAAATATTAGGCATAATTAAATATTTCAACAATCAAGCAATTGATAACAATGAATTGAACCATGTCATTATAGTTGGAGAAGAAGAGGAAATCTGGGATTTATTAAAATTATTAAAACAAGATTCAAAATCAAATATTACATTATGGACGGATTGGATTAATATTAATGCTCTATTTTCCCATTTTTGTCCAGATAAGAAAATTATATCCCTTAGTAAAGCTATTGGTTCCACTTTAAGGAGAATTGCCCTATGAAGTTGGATATAAATCTAATGACAGGTCGCAGGTTTAATGGAAATCACTTTATATTTATAATAATTATATTATCATTTACTCTAATTATCTCGATTGCCTTTGTACTGCCTATTAAGTATAAAAACAGTCTTAAAACAGAGACAGATAAAACAAACCAAGAATTAGCATCCATTAATAAAACATACTCTGAATATCTCCAGCTAGAAAAGCAATTATCAAGTTTATCGAAACAAATAGAAATCAATGATAAGATAGAAACCAGAAAAAGAGATTTTTATAAGATTTTAGAAATAGTTGATGATTCAATTTCTCACCAAATAGAACTTACACATATAAGCATTACTAGAAATATATTAACCCTCCAGGGCTTTGCGCCTAATGATAGAATAATTGCTAATTGTATTCTAAAATTACAAGAAAACCATTTAATAAGCACAGTCAACATTAAGGAAATTTATTTGGACCAAGACAGACATAGCCGCAATTTCCATATTGAATGTTGGACTCAGCTTCCAGTTCCTTTCATAGAAGATGTTTTACTTGAGGAGGAAGAAGAAATTGAAGATTTCAACTAGAGAAAAGACACTTATATGTGTAACTTTAGTCTTTATTTTCTTAGTATTATATTTTAACTTATTCTATAAAAAAATATACCAAGAAATAACCATAATGAAAGATCAAATCCATAGAAATAAAGAAGGTATAGAAACTACTACTTATTCTCAAGCTCAAGTAGATGAATTAAAAAATAAAATATTAGAATTAGAGAGGCGATCTAATCAAATTCAGCAAACAGTTGATACTAAAAAGGTTACTTCTCAGATCATTGTCTTTATAGAAGAGGCCATTGAAGATTTTGGCTTGGGTACCAAGTTAACATTTTCAGATACCCAAGATCATAAAGAATATAATGTTATTACCATAACTCTTAATTTTGAAACTAACTATGACAACATCAAAAAAATTATCTCCAATATAGAAAAGGCACCATGGCCACTTATAATGGACAATATAAAACTGAATAAAAAGCAATCGAATTTAATAAGCACATCTTTTGATTGGGATGTAGAAGTAATACTTCATTTTTTAATCTTTCCAAAAGATAAAAATAGCTAATATGCCATTTATGTAATTAAGGCTATGGTTTTATGGTTGCAAATGTTATAATCATAGAAATAGAAAATTCAAATCTTTTATATTATGATCAATGATATTCAAGTTAGGTGATGTGATGAAAAATGAATAATATAATACTGATAGGTTTCATGGGGGTAGGAAAATCCACCATCGGAAGTGAATTAGCTAAAAAACTATCCTATAAGTTTATAGACTCTGATCATAAAATAGAGGAAATAGCTGGAATGAGTATACGGGATATTTTCCGCACATATGGTGAAAAATATTTTAGAAGTTTGGAATATGAAGTAATAAGAGATATAGTAAGTATATCAGATATTGTCTTAGCTACCGGAGGAGGGGCAGTAATGAATAATGAGCTTTTTGATATATTGTTGTCAAAAGGGATAGTTATCCATTTAGATGCTTCCCTTTCAACTTTATATGATAGGCTTATGGATTCAAATAATCGTCCCATGCTGGATCATAGTAATCCAAAAAAAAGAATTGAAGAACTCTATAAGCTTAGAAGACCTATATATATGAAAGCTCATCATACTATAAACACTGATGGTAAAAAAGTAAGGAATATAGTAGATGAAATAGCAGAAATTATTATAGGAAGGGAAGAAGGCAAGAATTGAACTTAAACAATAGTATTAGATTTGGCCCATCGGGTAATAGCGAATCATTTTATAAACAAGGGCATAAGAGCAGTATTGATATGCCAAAATGGTTACATGATATGGGATTAAACGCCTATGAATATTCCTTAACTCGAGGTATTAACATTAAAGAAGAAACTGCAAGGTTAATTGGAACAGAGGCTAGAAAGTATGATATAGCAGTAAGTGTACATGCTCCATATTATATAAATCTTGCCTCACCTGAGAAGGAAATAGCAAAAAAATCTAAAGAATATATCTTGGATTCTCTCAAAGTAGCTACATGGCTAGGGGCTAAAAGAGTGGTTTTTCACCCAGGCTCCTGCGCAAAAATAAGTAGGCAAAAAGCCAATGAGAATGTAATACACATGTTGAAACAATTAATAGATCAAGCTAAGGATTATCTTCAAAGTGGTATGTTTTTATGTCCTGAAACAATGGGAAAATTAAATCAGGTGGGTACATTGGATGAAATCCTGCACTTTTGCTCTCTGCATGATAACATGATGCCCACTTTAGACTTTGGGCATTTGCATGCTAGGGGTTTAGGAGCTATAAATAGCAAGGAAGATTACCAAGAAATCATAGATAGAGTAGAAAATGCTATTGGATATGAGAGAACTAAATCTTTCCATTCTCATTTTAGTCGTATTGAGTTCACTGAAGGCGGTGAAAAAAAACACTGGACTATCTCTGATACACAATATGGACCGGAATTTTCCTATTTAGCTGAAGTAATAATTGAGAGAAGACTCAGTCCAACAATTATTTGTGAGTCCAGAGGAGTTATGGCCGAAGATGCTCTTAAGTTAAAAAATATATATGAAGAAAAAATTACTCTATCCAATAATGGCAATATATGATAATATATATATGAAATTTTGAAAAGGAGCTATAATTAGAATGAAAATTCTAATTTTAAATGGGCCAAATTTAAATCTATTAGGAATTCGCGAGCCTTCTATTTATGGTAAATCTGGCTTGAACAGGTTAATTAAAGATTTAGATAAGCGTGCCCTAGCACTAGGAGTGGAAATTTATCATTTCCAGTCCAATAGTGAGGGAGCTTTAATTGACCAAATTCATGAAGCTAGAGAAAAGTATCATGGTATAATCTTCAATCCTGGAGCTTTCACCCATTATAGCTATGCCTTGAGGGATGCAATATCCGCGGTTGAGCTCCCGGTTATTGAAGTACATATATCAAATATAAGTGCTAGGGAGTCCTTCCGCAATATATCCGTTATAGCCCCAGTATGCCTTGGCCAGATAAGCGGCCTAGGATTAGAGGGATATGGACTAGCCCTAGAATATCTAGTCAAATATTTATCAAATTCAACTGCAAATTAAGTTGCAGGATTAACTATTTTATAATTCAATTAATATGGATGGGAGATGAAAATTATGATTTCAGCTGGAGACTTTAGAAAAGGTATTACAATTGAACTTGACGGTCAAGTTTATACCATTGTAGATTTTCAACATGTTAAACCAGGTAAAGGTGCTGCCTTTGTAAGGACAAAGATAAAAAACATAGTAACTGGAAGTACTATAGAAAAAACTTTCAGCCCTACTGAAAAAGTTCCTAGAGCTCATATAGAAACAAAGGAAATGCAATATTTATATAATGATGGGAATCTATATTATTTTATGGATACTGAAACTTACGAACAAATACCCCTTAATCATAGCCAAGTAGAGGATGCCATTAAATTTATTAAAGAAAATATGAACGTAACCATCAAGTTTTTTAAGGGCGAAGCTTTTTCTGTAGAACCTCCCTTCTTTGTTGAGTTAGAAGTCACCCATACAGAACCTGGCTTTAAGGGAGATACAGCTACTGGAGGCAGTAAGCCTGCTACCCTTGAGACTGGTGCTGTGGTTCAAGTTCCTCTCTTTGTTAATGTAGGTGATGT
>JAAYKZ010000141.1 GCA_012522165.1 Clostridiales bacterium | reverse complement strand
TGTTACAATTATTTCGAGCCATAGTGAGCACCTCATGTTTTGTTTTCTTGTCAAAAACAATTATACATGATTTTCTCACTATGGTTTTTCTTTTTTATCTATTGCATTTGATTATACAATGAACCATTACGTGATGGAGAGTTAATTGATACGGTAAAAAGTAGTGAGGTTACTGAAGATGATTTAAAACTATTGATGGTTGGCCGTGAGCTAGGTAGTAAATATTATCGAACTGATTATGGCGAACCTATATCCCATGAGGTAGTGCTGTCTGTAGAGAATGTTTCCATTCCTGGTCAGATAGAGAATATAAGTTTTAATCTTCATAAAGGTGAGATCCTTGGTTTTGGGGGTCTTAGCGATTGTGGTATGCATGAGCTAGGCAAGGCTATTTTTGGTGCGGTTTACAACAGAGAGGGACAGGTTATGCTAGCAGATGGCACTAACATTGATTCAATACCCGTAGCAATTAAAAACAATATGGCTTACACTTCTAAAGACCGTGACAACGAATCCCTGGTCTCTAATGAAACCATTCGTAATAATATTTGCTTACCTTCCGTTAGTGATTTAGCTGAGAGGGGAATGCTGTGGAGCAAAAAGCTAAAACAATTCGCGGAGAAATTTGCCAACATGATGAGCGTTAGGATGGCCAATATAGATCAATTTGTATTTGAGCTATCTGGAGGTAATAAGCAAAAGGTTGTCCTTGCACGTTGGCTGGGTAAGGATTCAGATATTATCATCTTAGACAGTCCCACACGGGGGATAGATGTTAAGGTAAAGGCCGATATTTATGCATTGATGGATGATTTGAGGCGTAAAGGAAAATCCATCATTATGATTTCAGAAGAAATACAAGAACTTTTAGGTATGAGCGACCGTATTATCATCATGAAAGATGGCAAAATTAGTGCAGAATTTATGAGGGATCCAGAACTTAGTGAAGAGGATCTTATAAAGACCATGATTTGATTAGGAGGTTAACTAAATGTTGGAACCTACGTTACAAGAGGATATAAAACAAAAAGAGGACAAACACTCGTTCAGCGATTTTATGCCCAAGTATGGTATAAACGCTTTATTACCACCTTTAGGGCTTATTGCCATTATTGTTATATTTTCAATTCTAACAAATATGAGAATTGTGGAAGCTAATAGCATCAATTTGATACTAAGTCAGGTTTATGTTCTAATGATTGCTTGTGTGGGAGTTTTTATGGTAATGACCGTTGGGGGAATAGATTTTTCTCAAGGGTCCATTCTTGGTCTTTCATCTATAGTAGTAAGTTATTTATCCTTTTACAACATTCCATTAGCCATTTTAGCCGGTATTGTTACAGGCGCATGTATTGGTGCTGTGAACGGCTTCTTCCATGTCAAGTTTAGGATCCCATCTTTTAATGTAACCATTTGTACTATGTACTTATTTAGAGGTTTATGTGCATATTTCACAACGGATTCGCCTGTTGCTGCCGTAATTAGTATAACTAAATATAACGTCACATGGATAAAAGTTTTACTTACAGTTTTAGTACTGGTGGCAGCCTATATAGTATTTAATTTTACCAAGTTTGGTATCACCTTAAAGGCCATTGGTGCCGGCGAGAAAGGGGCCCTTTTCTCTGGTGTCCGAGTTGAACTTATGAAATTTCTAGTATTTGTAATTGCCGGAGCCATCACTGGTTTTGCTGCTTTTCTAAACGTAATAAAAGTCGGATCCATTACTGCTACAGCAGGAAGTCAGTTGGAGACCTAGATTCTAATTGCTTTAGTATTAGGGGGCTTCCCTATATCAGGGGGCGCTAAAGTCCGTTTCTATAATATCATTATTGGTACTCTTATTTACTGTATTCTCAACAATGGACTAGTAATGCTTGGTTATGATTCTTATGTACAGCAGTTAATTAAGGGTATTATATTCGTTATCGTTGTGGCCTTGACTATAGATAGAAGAACAGGTCAAGTTATAAAATAAATCTTCTAAATATCAGTCATTATTAAGTCATGACCTGACTTATTTACTGTTAGAGTTAATGGACTATAATGCAAAATCAAGAAAAGGAGATGATAAGTTTGGCAAGAAAAGTTGTAGAAAAAAAGGTGGCAATTAATCTGGTAGAAAACCCTATTCCCATTAAGTACGACGAAGTACCAGAGTATACAAGGAAGGACTATGAGGAAAGAATTAACGCGGTTTATAAATTTAGTGAGGAAAGAGGCTATAGTCATGTAATAGTATATGGTGATAGGGAGCATTTTTCTAATGTCCATTATTTGACAGGGATAGATCCAAGATTTGAAGAAGTCCTATTGATACTGGAAAAAGGTAAAACCCCAAAGTTTATATTAGGTAACGAATGCTATGCATATGCAAACAAGATTGACTTTGATATAGAACTTATTTTATATAACCCCTTTAGCCTCATGGGTCAGCCAGAGTATAACTACCAAACCCTATTAGATATTTTCAAGGGCTGTGGAATTAATGAGGATTCAAAGATAGGCCTAGTAGGCTGGAAGTATTATGACAGCTCCAAACACACATTAAAAAACAGCATTCTGGATGTACCCAACTATATTGTTGAAACCTTATGCCAAATTGTAAAAAGGGAAAACATAGACAATGCTACAGATATTTTTAGCCATAATGATTATGGGCTACGCACCACTTTGTCCGCTAAAGAGATCGTTAACTTTGAGTTAAACGGAACAAAGGCTTCTAGAAAGGTTTATAACGTATTAAAGAACTTAAAAGAAGGCGTGACTGAGATAGAAGCATCTGAGTTTCTAAACCTTGATGGAGAGCCAATATGCTTCCATGCAAATGTTAATTTTGGGGATACAAATACATCCTATGGAATAGCAAGCCCAACCTATCATCAGAAGCTAAAGATAGGTGATAGTGTATGCGTAGGCATGGCTCATAGGGGAAGCACAGTACACAAGGCAGGGTTTTATATTAACAAACCAGAGGATTTGACAGAGGAACAGAGAAAGCTTAGACAGGAATTTTTCCATACTTACTTTGCTTCAATAGTGGCCTATTATGAGAATTTTAAGTTGGGCAACACCTGCGGAGATATATATGATGTAGTTGATAGAGTATTAGGAGGCGGTGAGCCAGGGGGTATTAAAAAATTTGGCATTGCTCTCAATCCAGGTCACTTGATTCATACCGATGAATGGCCCAATACACCATTTAATAAGGGCTCTAAAACTGTAATCCGCTCAGGGATGGGAGTGCAGTGTGATTATACAGCAATGCATAAAGAGCCATATTTGGTAGTTCATGTTGAGGACGGATTTGTAGTTGCTGATGAAAAACTTAGAAGTGAAATTAAGGAGATTTCCCCTTCCTGCTATGAGCGTATGAAGGCTAGACAGAAATTTATGAGGGAAGTCTTAAATATTAACTTACCTGAAGAAGTACTGCCCTTATCAGATCTTCCTGCAGTATGTTTCCCATATATGGCAGATGTAAGCACTGTTTTGTGCATGGAATAAACATCTATCTAGGCTTGGTAAGCAAAAATACAGTTGACGAATTCCTAGATAATGATATATAATAACATAACAAATTTCATAGCAAAAAAAGCAATGAGGAGAAGGAGTAAAAGTGCCTAGGCCTTAAAGAGAGTTCCCGGTTG
>JAAYKZ010000140.1 GCA_012522165.1 Clostridiales bacterium | reverse complement strand
TGTAATATTATACTGAGCCATGGTTCATCCTCCTCGGTTTGGTATTTGTGTCGTAACTATATTCTAACCGAGGTTGAGCCTTGGCTCAAATTATTTTTCTTTTTACACCATTATACGGACTTAATCTACTATAGAAGCAGAAGTAAACGATATAAAAGTCACTGATATATTACATGTATTTAGAAAGAATCGCGCCTTTGTTGCTATGTGTATTGTAGGAGTAGCTTATTGTATTCAGCAATATGTAGTTACTACATTGCAGATTTATATGTACAGAGATGTATTGGGAGCATTAACTTTGATGAGTGTTGCTATAGTGCTCAGCATGGGATTTAACTTTATTTTAATGGCTATAGTTCCTTCATTTTCAGCTAGGTTTGGTTTGGAGAGAACTGTAAGAGTCTCCCAGTTTATTAGCGTTATACTGTTTATAGTAACCTTTATTTTGCCTACAAATCCTTATGTATTTTTGATTGCCAGCTCTTTGGCTGTTGGGGTTGGAGGAACCACGGTTCTAATGCAATGGGGTATGATGGGAACAGTTATTGACTATAATGAAGTAGTAGTAGGTAAAAGAACAGAGGGATCAATCTATGGTACCTTTAACTTGATGAGAAGAATTGGACAGGCTATTGGTTCTTCTGCAGCTGTTGCACTGCTTCCAGTAATAGGGTTTATTCCCAATGCTGCTTCTCAGACATGAGCAGCTTTAACAGGCATTAAAGGCCTGATAACCTTTATACCAGCTATTTGCATGCTTATATGCGGGCTCTCCATTAAGTATGTATGGAGGGTTACAGAAGAAGATAAAAAGAGAATTGCCCAGCTTAATAAATAATCAGTTTAGAGGGGTGTAGATTTGAAGCTAAGAAGTCACTTTTTACCAACATTAAACAATCAAGAGGTTGAAGACTACCTTAAGGAAAATGATGTAATCTTTGTTCCAGTTGGACCTGTGGAGATGCATGGAGGGCTTCCGCTGGATTGTGAAACCGTAGTGAGCGAGGCTTTGGCTTTGCTCTTGGCCCAAAGGACCAACAGTTTAGTTTTACCTAATATTCCCTATATCTATTCAGGCGCTACAGCTTCCGGTCGTGGTACTGTTCAGCTTTCAGTCAAAGGCAGCATCGCTTTTTTGAATGAGATAGCTCATAGTCTATTAAGGCAAGGCTTTAAGCGGCAAGTGTATTTAAGCCTTCATGGACCTGCTCATATGAGCGTAAGTCCCATGGTTAGAGATTTCTTTGATGAAACGGGAGTCCCTATTTTATATCTAGATACTATTATACTAATGCAAAAATCCAAGCTTATAAGCCGTGACCCTATTGAGATGATGCAGCAATTTGACGCCATGATTTTGGCTGGTTATAAGCTGAGGAATCGCTTGGAGGACGTTCCTTTAACCACCGAGTACAGCAATTACACTCCTCAAAGCGTGGAAAGGTTTAACCAATTATTTAGTTCAGCCTATCAAAGCGGCGCTATAGGATATTATTTTGGAGAGCATATAGACCACGCGCCCACAAGAGATATTCCTACTCCGGAAGCTAGGGAAAAAATTGCGGAGGAAGGAATGGCTTATCTAAATGAATTGGTGGAGCTTTGCCAAATAGAGAAAAAGTTAGAGCTTATGAAGGACCTGGAAGCTTTTACAGATTCACTTAAAGAAAGGTATCCTTGGATACCGTCAAATAAATGATAGTATTACTAGTAAGCAGAAAAATATAAGTTCAATAATCAAAGTCCCTAAGCTATATAATATAGCTTAGGGACTTTTTACAAGATGCTGATTGTTTAAATTAATTATAGGGTTAGCTTAGTACCTTTTATAAACATAATGGCAATTGATAAAAATATCTGTGATTAACTACATAAGCTCTGATAAATCAATAGTTTTCAATAAGGATTGCTTAAATTCACAGCTAGCAAATATTACTTGGGCATTTATACATTCCTCAATAGGATTTGTTTGGCATTTATTCTTCTTGGCTTTCCTTGGTTTTTTCTTTTGTATATTAAAGTCAGGGATGTTGGGACGAGGAGAAGAAGGACCAATGGCTGATATTAAAATAGTACGCTTGCCTTCAATATCTACAACAACACCTAGTTCCATCTCAATATAGATAACAGATCCAATTAGGCTGGCATTACAGGCAGATGTAGCGGTTATTACAGGTTTAATATTGTTTAGCTCAGGTATTTGCATAATAAAGTTTTTGGTAAACCATATATCAAAGGGCAAGAACGCGGATATTTCATCAGTTAGCTTGATTTCTAGATATCCTGTAACCTTCATGACCAGTTTTACCTTTGAGTCTCCATTGGTAAAAGGGGAGATATAATAATTCTCCAGGCTCACATCTTGGACAGAGCATCCTGTAACTTCAAAAACTTGTAAGTTGCTTGACCATGGAATAAAATCCACATTATCACTTACAGGATTTCCAGTTCCCTGGGGATTGAGAGTAGGATGATAGGGTCCCGTGTTACTTCCCCACCAATTGTCAATAGCATTTACGGTTAGTGCTGTTGCATTAAAAACTCCCCATTCATTATCTATTATGTTATTGTTATTTATAGTTGGATTGGCATTACCTGGACTATAATAGTAGAGATTGCTCACATATACGCCTGCTCTTCCGTTATATAATAAAAAATTATTCTTAATTACTGGCTCTAAAGGAAATTGATCTGGAGGAATAAACCCTCCTGGACCTTGGCTAAACAGATATATGCCATCACGGATAGAATTTGTAATATTATTGTAGCTTATGAGAATTTCATCGGGAGGATCGCCAGCAGTGGGCATCCAGCCCCAGAATATTCCGGAAGGGTTACAGCTGTCAATAACGTTATTTCCAATGGTTTCAGCCATGGATTGGATAATTACAATACCGCCCTGCTCATCATAATTCCCAGAACCACAATTATTTATAATATTAAATTCTATACTTGTATTTTTTTGATCCCAAGCTAGTGTGATACCACTATTTAAATGATTTTCTATTATATTTCCCACTATAGCCAGCCCAGCATCACTACCTCTGGCAAAAATGCCATCAATGTTATTATTATTTATAGAATTGTTGAGTATAGAGGTTGGCCCATGGGGATACAGGACTATCCCTGAGAGATTAAAGCCCGCTCCAGTACCATTATTTTCAATGATATTATCTGAAATTGTCATGGAGGCATTATGATTGGTTATTATTCCAGCATTGGCATGTCCTCTGATTTCATTATTTATTATTGAAATATTAGTTAAATTAGTAGCCGAAGCATTGCCTGCTTGTATTCCGTGGAAAGGACCATTTTGGATAGTCAGATCCCTAATTGTTACATCACTGCTTAATATCAAAACAGTGGGTAGACTACTATCAAGACCGGTAGCATCTATAGTGACAGTAGCTCCAGGTTCAGGCTGCAGCGTAAGCGGCTTATCTATTGTTATCTGCTCATTGTATACACCTGCTGGCACAGAAACTGTACTGCCAGGTGGAGCAGCATCTATCAAATCTTGAAGAGCCATAGCATTATCACCCCGTATAATACACTTAACATATTATATGCCATGGCCAATATAATGGTTAATATG
>JAAYKZ010000139.1 GCA_012522165.1 Clostridiales bacterium | reverse complement strand
TTATTGAGTTTGGGCAAGGTAATGAGACCCTGGGTATATTAGCCCATCTGGACGTAGTTCCAGCGGGAGATGGATGGACCTATCCTCCCTTCGGTGGTGAGATCCATGATAACAAGATATATGGTAGGGGAGCAATTGACGACAAGGGTCCAGCCATGGCAGCATTATTTGCTATGAAGGCAGTCATGGAGGCAGGTGTACCAGTTAATAAAAAAGTCCGCCTTATTTTGGGCACTGACGAAGAGAGTGGCTGGGAGGATATGGACTATTATTTCAAAAACCAACCCATGCCTGATTTTGGTATAACCCCTGATGCCAATTACCCTGTAATTCATGTGGAAAAGGGAATTGTCCATATAGAGCTATATAAGGAGTTTAGCAGGGATAGTGCAGACAAGTCCTCCATTGTAAGCATAAAAGGAGGCTCCAGAGCCAATATGGTTCCAGATAGCTGCATATGCTACCTAAAAGATAAACAGGAACCTATAAATGTAGAAGGAATATCCGCCCATGCCAGCATGCCTGAGAAGGGGCAAAATGCTATA
Source organism: Clostridiales bacterium (assembly GCA_012522165.1). Lineage (GTDB taxonomy): Bacteria > Bacillota > Clostridia > Caldicoprobacterales > UBA3941 > JAAYGY01. The sequence continues at coordinate 995 of JAAYKZ010000139.1, read as the reverse complement.
GCCAAAATGTTGGATTTACTTAATAGTAGAGGGTTAGGAGATAATGATATTGATAATTTTGTAAAAGATCTAAACCGGCTAATTGGCTTTGATACTACAGGAGAGGGATTAGGAATTAATTTATCAGATGATGTTTCAGGCAATCTAACCTTGAATCTTGGGGTTATTGATATTGATAGAAATAGGGGAAGAGCCATAATAGATATTCGCTTCCCCGTAAAATATAGCCAAGAAGAAATTATGGATGTAATTGAGCAAAGACTTAACAATACTGGAATAGAAGCAAAAGTCCTTCACGGCCAGGATCCTCTATATGTTCCAAAAGATCATTTCCTAGTAAAAACATTAAGCAGGGTATACAAGGAGCAGACCGGGCAGGATCTAGAACCTATGGCCATTGGAGGCGGCACCTATGCTAGGGCTTTAAAGACAGGGGTTGCCTTTGGTGCAGTATTTCCCGGAAAACCTGAGCTAGCCCATCAGAAGGATGAATATATAGAGATAGATGATCTAATTCTAAATGCAAAGATATATGCCCATGCAATTGCTGAGTTAGTAAAGTAAATTTTTGTTTTATAATAAAGGATAAGTGAAGATAAGATTACTTATCCTTTATATTTATAAATGAAGAAAAATGATAAACCTGTTAAAAAATAGACAATAAAATACTCTTGCCTTTTCTTAATATTTATAATACAATATCTAGTAATTATATAATGAATAAATATGCATAAGAAAGCTATGAAGGGAAGAGTAGGAATTACTAATTTAGGTTACAGAGAGTCGACGGATGGTGGGAGTCGATACCTAATGGTTATTCTGAAGATCGTCCCAGAGCTGTCAACCTGAAAGCTTTGGAGTAAGTAGGGTTGAACGGGAGGGCCCGTTATAGTCTGGAGGTATAAGCCTGTTGGCCGTACCTTACAGAGGCCATTGCTGCAAAGTAATGGTGAAAATGGGTGGTACCTCGAAATATAACCTTTCGTCCCAGGGAT
>JAAYKZ010000017.1 GCA_012522165.1 Clostridiales bacterium | reverse complement strand
GATTTAGAGTAAGTTATATGAATATACATAGAAAATGCTGCATTAAGGAGGATGTACATGGATACCAGTATAAAGGACAATCGTCTTGAAATAAGGATTGCTGAAGACATAACTTCATTCTGGGTTAAGGATAAGTTAGATCAGATGCGTGAAGCCATAGAGAGAGATAATTCCTATGAAGAAATAGTGTTGGATATGGAAAAGGTAGAGGTGATTGATTCCATAGGCCTTAACTTGATAATTGCCCTCTACAAAACTGCAAACCAAATTAGAAAGGGCTTTAAAATTATAGGGCTTAATGGAAAAGTAAAAAAATTGTTTAGAATTTTAAAACTAGATGAGGTAATTGCGGTGGAATCTTAAATTTGTAAAATCAATGGATGCAAGGGGGAATTGGGTTGCTGCAAAATGAAGAGTTTATTCAGGAATTCGTTGAAGAAGCTAGGTTGCATATAGAGCAAGTTGAATCAGATCTGTTGGTAATGGCTGGGGCTGGGGGAGATGGGGAACTTATAAACAGGCTATTTAGAAGTGTTCACAGCATAAAAGGAACTGCCGGCTTTTTTGGGTTAGATAATATAGTAAAACTAGCCCATGCCATTGAAAATGTATTTGGGGCTGTTCGCAATAATAAAATTGGATTGAATGATTCCAGTATTGATACTCTATTAAAAGCCAATGATTGCTTAAGGGATATGGTGGACAATGTTCTGGATAGCCCAAATTTTGACATCTCTTCTTATCTAGATGAATTGTCAGCTATCTTGGAGGGACAGTCAGCAAAGGCTAGTCCCAAATCTTTGATAGAAATCAGGGACAATAGAAGTAAAGAATTATATCTGGATGAGAATCAGCAAGAAAGGATAGAAAGTGCCCTTGAGCATGGTCATCGGTTGTATAGAATTAAGCTAAGGCTGCATAAGGATCTGGATAAGAGAGGCATAAGCCCTATTGCTTTTTTTAGTAAAATTCAATCCATAGGTCAGATCCTAGTATCCCATTCCGACGTTAGTGAAATAGAGGGCTTGGACGATGTTCTAAAAAGCGATATAGAATACACCTTCCTCTTTACAACTGTGCTGGAGAGAAACCTTGTTGCCTTGGCTTTGGAAATTCCGGAAGACAGTATACAGGAGCTAAGTGTAGAAATAAAACCTAACAAGTATAAAGAGGTATTGTTGGAGGATAAGCAACCAGAAAAGGCAGACAAAGAGAGAAGTAATAATATACAAAGCAACAAGCCCCAAGCTCACAACAGAAAAACAACCACTCTAGCTATAGAGGACAGCATTCGAGTTCCCATTGATCTACTAAACGATATTATGAACTTGGCTAGTGAATTGGTGCTGGGAAGGAATCAACTCCTTAGGGCATTAGAAGCCTACAGAAAAAAGGTAGAAGGATTAGATTCTATTTTACAAAACATTGATCACATCACAACACAGCTGCAGGAAAGAATTATGCAGACCAGGATGCAGCCTTTGGTAAATGTATTCAATAAATTCCCAAGAATGATAAGAGACCTGTCTAGGCAGCTGGGTAAGGAAATGAAATTGAAAATAACCGGTGCTCAAGTGGAATTGGACAAGTCTATTATTGAAGGGCTTGGAGATCCCCTTACTCATCTTATTCGCAACGCAGCGGATCATGGTATAGAAAAACCTGAGGATCGGGAAAGGGCAGGAAAAAATCGAGAAGGCATTATCGCCCTTGGTGCTTATCAGGAGGGGAGCCATGTAACCATACTTATATCTGATGACGGGGCTGGAATAAATATTGAAGCATTGAAGGCCAAAATACTGGAAAAAGAGTTAAGAACCCCTCAAGAGCTGGCTACCATGGATGAAAAAGAGATCCTGGAACATATCTTCATGCCTGGTTTTTCCACTGCCAAAAACGTAACTGATGTTTCAGGGAGAGGCGTAGGCATGGATGTAGTTCGAACCAATATTGAAAAGCTTGGAGGAACTATAGATATAGACAGCCAATCTGGCCAAGGAACTACCTTTAAGCTTAATTTACCCTTAACATTGGCTATAATATCCTGCCTGATAGTAGAAGCTGAAGGACAAAAATTTGCCCTGCCCCAGGTAAATCTCCAGGAGATGGTAAGGGTCAAGCCTGGCGATAAGGACAGGCGTATAGAGAATGTTAGCGGTTCCTTGGTGCTTAGGTTTCGCGGTAATCTGCTTCCCATTGTTAAATTGTCTGATGTATTGGGTTTGTCAAGAAGTGACCAAGATACCCACGAATTTAATGACCCTTCTAAGATAATTAGGGTATTGATACTAAAAGTAGGACAGCACCGTTATGGTTTGATAGTAGACGCCATACATGATGATGAAGAGATACTAGTAAAGCCTTTGCCCAAACATCTTAAGGACTGCAAATGTTACTCAGGAGTTACTATTTTAGGTGATGGAAGAATTGCCATGATTTTAGATGCAGACGGAATTGCTGATCTTGCGGATTTAAAACTGGTGGATGTTAAAGACACAAAAGAACAGGATGAAAGCAACAGGACAACTAGTGAAGAACATACAATAATTTTATTTAGCTGTTCCGGAGCTGAGGTGTTGGCCCTTCCTCTATCCATGGTATCACGTGTGGAGGAGATTAGCCCAGAAGATATCCAGCAGGTAGGAGATAAGGAGTATATTGAATTTAGAGGGCGATCCTTGAGGCTTGTGCGGCCGGAAGATTATATCCCTATTTCCAAAAAAGAATATACGGATTCAAAGCTATACGTCATAGTGCCTAAACTGGTAAAGCATCCTATAGGCATACTAATACGCAAGGTATATGATACAGCTACTATTAATATAGATTACAGCCAGCAGGACATTAAGGCCCATGGCGTAGTAGGCAATACCTTTTGGAATGGTAAGATAGTGTTAATGCTTAATCTATACCAGCTATTTGAAATGGCTGCTCCAGAATATTATAGGACATCAGACGAGAGTAGGGCTGAGGCAATAAATTACACCATTTTGCTGGCGGAAGATTCTTCTTTCTTTAGGCGACTGGAAAGGGAGTACCTTGAAGAAGCTGGCTATAAAGTGTTAGAGGCAGAAAACGGTAAACAAGCTCTTAATATATTAAAGGAGGAAAAGGTAGACGCCTTAATAAGCGATATAAATATGCCAGTAATGGATGGTTTGGAGCTGATAAGTAATATACGAAAGGATGAAGTCCTAAAAAACCTTCCAGCCATAGCTGTTACCTCCCTATTTAACGACAGCCAAATCAAGGCTGGCTTGGATGCGGGTTTTGACTATTATGAGATTAAACTGGACAAGGAAAAGCTCCTGGGCAAACTGGATGCAGCCATTAGAGAGAGGATGAGCAGAAATGCAGGGTAAGATTCTAACCTTTTATTTAAAAGGGGAACTATTTGGGATAGACATAAAGCTGGTTAAGGAAATAAATAGAAAAATAAACTATACAAAAGTGCCTGGCGCTCCAGGCTTTGTAGTAGGTTTATTTAATATGAGAGGACAGGTAGTGACAGTGTTTGACCTAGTTAGCTTTATTTATGGCAAGCAGGGTATTGTACCAGATAATCCAACTTGTATAATCCTTAAAAATCATGATAATGGTAGCGAATATATGGGTTTTGTTGTGGATAGGCCTGGTGATGTCTTGGATGTGGAAGAGGACTGGTGTGAGCCCATGCCTGGCAATATCCATCATATAGATGATCGATATATAAAAGAGGTTGTAAAACTAGAGGATCAGTTGATAATGGTTATAGATGCTGACAAGATTTTTGGAGAAGATGTGCAGTTAGATTGAACTTAAGAAAGGATGAATAGGATGAGTAGATTAAGGAGATTAAAACCTAAGGACTTTAGTCTTGGAATAAATAAAAGCCTAAAGATAAAAATTCCCTTTCTAACGGGTATACTGATACTCATCATTTTAGCCTTTGTAGTTTTAACAGCTATGGAAATTGCTAAAAGTATCATAATAGCTAATACCAAGGCCAACATGCAGGTTATGGCAGATACCCATGGAGAGATGCTGGATTACTTCATGAATGAGCGTATAGGAGATGTGAAGGTTATAGCACAAAACAAGGATATAGTAGACACAACTACCAGTGCTAGCATAAAGCAGGATATATTAAGCCATGCCGTAGAGCAGCATGGAGATACATACCACGATATGTTAATAGTAGATATGGATGGCAGGCTGGTAGCTGCCAGCAGCGCAAATGTTCGGGATGATTATAGCGATGCTGCCTGGTTTGTAAATACTAAGGAAAAGCTGGATATTTACTACGAATATAGAAAAAGTGAGGATATAGGTTTTAATGTTGTTACCTTCAGCTATCCTATCTTTAATAAATCTTTAGATCCAGTAGGAATCCTTACTGCCCGTATGTCTGATAAGATACTACATGAAATGATGAATGATATTATCGATGAAATGGAAGAGCAGGGCAATGTTGGGAGTTATCCATATATAATTGATAAGAATGGAACTTTTATCTGGCATCCTGTAACTGAAAAGATAGGCAGTGAAAACATTGCTGAAAGGGACGATAATTTAGGGAATATTGCCAGGGAAATGATATCTGGTAAAGCTGGTAGCGGTGAGTATACCTATGAGGGGGTATCCAAACTAGTAGGCTATACCCATCTATCGGGAGTAAGGGATTTTGAAGGACTTGGCTGGTCCTTAGCTATTACCCTTAACAGGGACATATTTATACAGCCTATACAGCAATTTAATATGATTATACTGTCAGTAGGCCTTATCCTATCAGCTGTAGGCCTGTTATTGTTGTGGAGAATAACTGCCTCCAGCCTAAAACCCTTGGATCAGACAGTTGGCATGCTAAAGGATATAGCAAAAGGAGAAGGAGATCTAACCATAAGAATACCCGAGACATCTAAGGATGAATCAGGACAGCTGGCCAGATATTTTAACCAGTTCGTGGACAAGATCCAAAACATGACCAGAGAGATATACCAGACTACTCTGGCCTTGTCGGAGTCATCTAATGCCCTAACCCATATTTCCAATACACTAGCAGCAAATAGTGAAGAGATGAACGCAAAAACCGATAATGTTATGGCAGCTTTAGAGGAAATTACCAGCAGTATTGCCAATACTGCACAAGCTTCCGATGATACTAGAAGCAACATAAACGTTGTAGCTTCTGCTATAGAGCAAATGTCTGCTTCCACCAATAGACTGGCTACCACTTCTGAGGGCATCTCAGATCACGTAGAGCAGGTAAGACAAGCCATTCAGGATATTTCCCATACTGTAAATCTAATTGCTGATTCTGCTATGCAGGTCTCCCAGTCTGTTAATGAAGGGGCTACATCTCTAAAAGAGCTCAATATTTCCCTTGGGGATGTAAGTAGCAATTCAGAACGCTCTATGGTAATAATTTCAGATGCACAAAAGAGAGCACAGCAAACCAATGAAATTATTAGAAAACTAAATGAATCATCTAAGCAGATTGGAAAAATTGTAAACGTCATTAACGATATAGCCGATCAGACCAACATGCTGGCTTTAAATGCTGCTATTGAAGCAGCAGGGGCAGGTGAAGCGGGCAAGGGCTTTGCGGTAGTAGCCAATGAGGTTAAAGAACTTGCTAAGCAAACAGCGGAAGCTACAGAAGAGATTGCCCAGCAGATTCAGGATATGCAGGGAAATATGGCTGATGCAGTAAAGGCAGTGGAAACCATTAACAAGGTTATTGAAGAGATTACTCAAATAACCAATACCATTGCTTCAGCAGTGACCGAGCAGTCGGCAATTACGGGTGAAATATCAACTTCTATACTGGAAGCTGCAAATGAAGTTAATCTAATTAGCCATGAGATACAGGATGTAGCAGATAAGTCCAAAGGCGCGGTTAAAAACGCTGGAAAGGCCTCTGAAGGGGTTCAGGAGATAGCCAGATCGGCACAGGAATTATCCCTGGCTGCCCATGAGATAGCTCAGAGGACTGAAGAATCTTCTAAGAAAATGGATGAAATTGCCGAGTCTGCCAGTGAAATATCAAGGGGGGTAAGTGAGATAACCATTAGCACTCAAGAGATTAGTCAAGCAGCTTATGAGACAGCTACCGGAGCTGGAGATACCAATAAGGCATCCATTGAATTGGCGGAGCTGGGACAAAAGCTTGAGCAGCTAGTAAAGCAGTTTAAAATATAAGGTTTGGAGGGGTTTGTGTGAAAATAAGATCAAAATTGCTGCTGTCTTTTTCAGCAATATGCTTGTTTGCCCTAGTCATAGGTATAGTTGGATATTGGGGGATGGCTAGGGCTATGAGAGATATAGATGAGATAGGGGATACGGGAATTCCCAATTTAAAAAATATACTAACCTTAAAAGAGACTCAACTGAGCATTAATATGGTAGAAAATATTTTAACCAGCCCAAAGCTTACTGCTGAGCAGAGGCAAACCAGATACCAACGTTTGGAGGAAGCTTGGCAGCGGGCTGATGAGGCTTGGGAATATTTGAGCAAGGCCAAGCTAACAGAAAGGGAGAAGCAAATATGGGAGCGGTTAGAAGTAGCCTGGGAAAACTGGAAAAATGCCAATGAAGAATTCTTAGTTCTTTCCAAAAGTTTGGATGAGACAAAAATACTAAATCCCATGGAAATAAGATATGAGCTGGCCCTTAGGCAAAAGGATCATTCATATTGGATCTGGCAGCTTCTACATTCCATAACCAGTGGTACAGAGTTTGAGGGGGAGACTGATCCAACAAAGTGTCAATTAGGGAAATGGCTTAATTCCTTTACTACGGAAAACCAGGAACTTTCCAACTACATAAAAGAGATACATGAGTATCATGACAAGGTTCATGAAAGCGGGCAGACTATAGTTGGGCTTATGGGCCAAGGTGCTGATAATAGGGTTCAGGCAATGGAGGTATACAGAAATGTTACTCTGCCTAATATGGATAAAGTTTTAGACCTATTAGTAAAAATGGACAATGTGGCCAAAGAAGCGGATCTTATATATGAACAGATGGTGGAGCAAGCCCTTTATGTCACTAGGGATGCATTTTTAGAGACTGAAGCTATTTTAGATGAGCTGGTAGAAGAGAATACAAAAGTTGTAGAACAGATGAATGAAAATGCAGACAGAAGGACTAGCTTTGCCCTAGCTTTTCTCGTTATCTCTATACTAGCAGGCATTGCCTTAGCTGGTATATTGGCTGTCATTTTATCCTATAGGCTTACTAAAGCCATACGATATGTTCAGGATATGATGGGTAAGGCTGCTGAAGGAGACTTAACAGTTAGGGTAGAGGTAGACAGCAAGGATGAACTAGGCCAGTTAGCTGACTCCTTGAACCAGTTTATGGGAAAAATACAGTTCATGACCCGAGATATTTATGAAACTACCATTACACTAAACAAATCCTCTAAAAATCTTCTTGATATATCAGAGGATATGGCATCTAACAGTGAAGAGGTTAACAGCAAGACCGGCGTGGTATCAGCAGCGGTAGAGGAAATATCTGCTACTATAGATAATGCTGCCAATGCATCTGATGAAACCAGCCAGAGCATTAACACCATAGCTAGTGCTGTGGAGGAGATGTCGGCATCTACACGAAATTTAGCATCAGCAGCGGAGCAGACCTCGGTAAATGTTCAAGAGGTCAACCAGCGAGTTAATGATATTTCTTCTAGTATAAGCAGGGTGGCGGATTCAGCGGCTAATGTATCTATCTCTGTTAACAGCGTTGCTACTTCGGTAAAGGAAATAAACGCTTCCTTGACTGAGGTCAGCGTCAATTGTGAACGCTCTACTGAAATAACCTTGGATGCAGAAACCAAGGCTAAAGAGGCCAATGTTTTGATTGGAAAGCTTAATGTATCAGCTCGTCAAATAGGCAGGATTGTTGATGTAATAAGTGATATAGCTGATCAAACCAATATGCTGGCTTTAAATGCTGCCATTGAGGCAGCAGGTGCTGGTGAAGCTGGAAAGGGCTTTGCAGTTGTAGCCAATGAAGTAAAGGAGCTAGCAAAACAAACAGCAGAGGCTACCGAAGAGATAGCACAGCAAATAAGCGATATGCAGCAGCAGATGGCCAATGTAGTGGCCGCTGTAGGTACCATAACAAAGACCATAGATGAAAGCAATAAGATTACTAATACCATAGCAGCGGCAGTAACTGAACAATCCACATTAACTGGAGAAATTAGCCAGTCTACCATGGCAGCAGCAGACTTGGTAAATTCTATAAGCAGTGAGATTAGAGATATTGCATCCAATGCTCAAGATGCTGTAAACAGCTTGAATGAGGCGGCTACTGGAGTTCGTGAAATAGCCAGATCAACTGCAGAATTATCCCATGCTGCCAATGAAATAGCCCAAAATACGGAAGTAGCATCGGGAAGGGTACAAGAGATTGCACGTTCTTCCAAAGAAATATCCTTAGGTGCTTCGGAGATCAATTACAATATACAAGAAATTAATGCTGCCACTGAGGATACAGCTAATGGCGCTGCCAAAACTAGTGATGCTGCAGCTCAGTTAGCCCAGCTGGCACAAGATTTGGAAGTATTGGTCAATCAATTTAAGGTTTAACAGGGGTTAGAGGGAGGACATATCATTGGATAAGTTAAAGGTTTTGGTAGTAGACGATTCCCTGGTCTATAGGAAGATTATTTCTAAAGCCGTTGAAAAAACCAATATAGCTGTGGTAGACTGTACCGCCTCTAGTGGTATAACTGCTCTTGAAAGGTTGCAACAGAGGGAAATAGACATAGTTTTATTGGACGTCTTTATGCCGGAGATGGACGGCATAGAAACCCTTAAGGAAATTAAAAAAAAGTACAATCATATTCACGTTATTATGATTAGCAGCGGGGGTATGGATGGTGCCAAGATAACCGTTGAGGCTCTTAGGCAGGGAGCCATGGATTTTATTATAAAACCTACAAATGGTAATTTGGAATATAATATGGATATTATCAATAGACATCTTAATTTACTCTTTTCTCAAATTCTTATAGATAAATATGTTGGAACCAGGCAGCCAATTCATCCTCCCGGAGAGAACAAAAAAACAGATGATACATTTCCTTTATCCCGTAAAAGGGCGAGGGTGCTGCCCCCTAGTCCTACCACCTTGTGTGGAGTGGATATTGTAGTTATGGCTTCATCCACTGGAGGCCCCAATGCAGTGGAGGAGGTTTGTAAGGAGCTGGGCTCGGACTTTTCAAAACCTATTTTGCTAGTACAGCACATGCCTCCCGATTTTACTAGAATCTTTGCAGGCTTTTTAGACAAGAAAACCAGGATTCAGGTAAAAGAGGCACAGGAGGGAGATAAAATCCTTGGCGGCAGGATGTTGATAGCACCAGGAGGTTATCATATGAAGGTTAATGCTGACTTTACTATATCTCTTTCAGATGAAGCTCCAGTAAATGGTGTTAAACCTGCTGCAGATGTTCTATTTAAATCAGTAGCTAAGGCCTATGCAGGCAAGAGAGTGTTGGCAGTTATACTTACGGGAATGGGTAGTGACGGAACAGAGGGGCTTAAAGCACTAAAGAGAGCATGCCAATGTTATTCTATTACCCAAAGTGAAGAATCAAGTGTAATATATGGTATGCCCAGAAGTGCATATGAAGCAGGATTGTCCGATGAGAGGGTAGACTTAAAGGATATTGGCAGGCGAATTATAGAGATTAGTAGAGGAAGATGCTGATGCCTAATTTAACATCTAAGGAATTTGAGCTATTAAGGGATTATATAGAAAAGGAATGCGGAATTGATTTGGACAGGGACAAGGCTTATCTAATAGAAAGTAGGCTTTCTGGGATATTAGCAGAATCTGGTCTATCCTCCTTTGAAGAACTCTATTATAAGCTACGAATCCAAAAGGATATAAAAATGAATGAAAAGGTAATAGATGCCATCACTACTCATGAAACTCTTTGGTTTAGGGATAAAACTCCTTGGCAAATTCTAGAAAAGGTATTGTTGCCCACATATATTGATGAAATTCGGCAAAACAAACGGAGTAAGGTAAGGATATGGAGTGCAGGTTGTTCAACAGGGCAAGAAGCCTATTCTACTGTTATGAGCATAGATAGCTATCTAGAGAGGCACAGGATAAAAGATGTGTCCCTAGATCACTTTGAGATACTAGCTACCGATATATCTCATAGCGTACTGGAGATAGCTAGAGCCGGGAAATATGACAGTATTTCTATTATGAGAGGCTTAGCTGATGAGTATAAGGATAAATACTTTGCTAATGAAGGGAGGAAATGGATACTAACTAAAAAGATAAGGGACAGGGTTATATTTAAGCGATTTAACTTACAAAATAGCTTCATTACCTTGGGGAAATTTGATATTGTTTTTTGCCGCTATGTACTTATCTATTTTTCCACCCAGCTAAAAAAGGAAGTGTTTCAAAAGATTAGTGAAATATTAAATCCACCCAAGGGGGTATTGTTTCTAGGCAATTCTGAAGTCTTCACTGATTATGAAGACAGCTTTGTAAGGATGGAACATCAGGGTGGAGTATATTATATGGTAAAGGAGTCAGGGGTATGAGGGTTTTGTCTGTTGATGATTCTGCCATGGTTAGAAAAATAATTAGAGGCGCTGTGGAAGTGTTAGACGGTGATTTACTTGAGGCATCTGATGGTATTGAAGCCCTTGAACTATTAGAAAAGCAATACAAATACATAGATTTAATACTACTGGATTGGAATATGCCAAGGCTTAACGGTATGGAAGTTCTAAAAAAACTAAAAGCCGATAGGCGGTTTAGGTCCATTCCTGTTATGATGGTGACTACTGAAAGTGAGAGACAAAATATAGTAAGTGCTATACAGCAAGGAGCAATACACTATTTAATTAAACCCTTTACCATAGAGGAATTGATCAAACGCATTATGGAATGTTTAGGGAAAGGTGGTTATAAAAATGACTGATATGGATATCGAAAAAATTGCTGATTATTTTACAGATAGCTTTAGACAGGTACTTAGTACCATGGCAGGCTTTGAAGTTAGTCATATAGCCTGTGAGCAATTAAATGCTTCAAATGAAAATCCTATCATTATGGGTGCAATGGTGCTACATGGTAAAAAAGACGCGATCATATCCCTATCTATGGAAAAAAGTACTGCGTCTATGATTATAGCATATATGACAGGCATATTGCCCCAAGAGCTAAAGGAACAAGATCTATTTGATGGGGTGGCGGAGCTAGTAAATATTATGGCAGGAGAAGTTAAGGCTAGACTGGCTAATACTCCCTATCATTTCCTACTAACCTCTCCCTTTTCTTTAGGAGGCACCAACTTCAAGATGGTTCAAAAGAAAAATCTCCTAGAGACCTGCAGACACTTAAGGGCGGGAGAGATGGATATTACCTTTCGTATTGCTTATATATAGAAAGGAGCAATGGTTTATGGATATAAATTTATATGACATCTTTGGCACTAGTGTCAAAGATATTATAAAAGAAATGACAGGTTTAGATATAAGAGGAATGGATGATCTGGAGCAGGAGCCTGGAGAGATATTATCTATGGGAGTGTCTTCTATTATTACCTTTGCCGGTGCCAGAAAGGGCAGGCTCCTAGTGGATATGGAGCCAAGCTTGGCGATCTATTTAGCAAATGCTTTATTGGGAGAAGAATATGATAATATAAAAAACCGTATGGTCTTAGCCACAGTTTCTGAAATCAACAACATAGTATCTGGTGATGCCATAACCAAACTAAATAATAAATACTCCATGGGGCTTAGGCTAACACCGCCCATTGTATTTACAGGTCAGGACGTAATTATTTCTATCCCAAAGATAAGCTCCCTATCCTCATGGGGCGATACGGATTACGGAAAGATCCGTATCAATATCGCTTGGGAAGGGGGCAATAATAAATGGATGTTAAATACATACTTCCTTTTTTAGAATCAGTAAAAAGTGTTCTTGAACAATATGGTGTAGAGAATATTAAACGGGGACAGTTGGCAAAAAAGGATATAATGCATGTAAACCAAGACATTACAGCCGTAGTAGGTGTAGTAGGTCACATTAGAGGGAATATAGCTTATTCCATGTCTGAAGATACTGCACGAAGGATAGTATCGGCAATGATGATGGGTATGCCTGTTGAGCAGCTAGATGAAATGGGTAGAAGTGCCATAGGTGAGTTTGCCAATATGGTTACCGGAAATGCATCTATCTTGTTTTCAAACTCCGGGTTGGAAGTGGATGTGACTCCCCCTTCTATTATATTTGGTAAGGATATGTATTTTATCATCAGTACAGTCCAGACAATAAAAATAGATATGGAAACTTCTTTGGGTAAAATAGAGATTTATATTGGATTGGAAATTTAAAATATTGTTAACTTTTGCCTATATACATAGCAAAAAAAGGTCGAATATGATAAAATAGTGACAAGATTAAAAGAAAGAAGTTGTTAGAAGGCGTTTAGGAGGAAATGTTAAGGTGGTAAAAAGGATTTTGCTGGTAGATGATTCACCTATTATACATACTTTACTTCGGAAGGCTTTGGAAAAGCATGGATATGAGGTATGTGGTAACGCTAAAAATGGAATGGAAGGGATTGATTTGTACAAATCCCTTAAACCGGATTTAGTCTTTATGGATATTACCATGCCAATAATGGATGGCTTAGAAGCTGCTAAACTAATAAAAGAGTTTGATTCTCAGGCAAAAATTATAATGTTAAGTGCAATGGGTGATGATGAGATAGTAGAACAAGCAAAAGAGTTGGGCATCGATATTTTCTTAAAGAAACCTTTTGATGATTACAAGATTATCAGCGCTATTTCAAAAGTGGTTTAACTTTGTTAGTGGTTAACCTGGTAAAGGTAGATTGGGAGGCAAAATGGCTTACAACATTTTAATCGCTGATGATATGTTGTTAAATAGAAAGTTAATAAGAAGAGCGCTGGAGCAAAAGATTGACAATGTCAATTTCCTTGAAGTAGATGACGGGAATAAGGCATTAGAGTACATACGTAAAGGTGTAGTTGACATTATTATCCTGGATCTAATTATGCCCAAAAAGAACGGTTTTGAAGTAATTAAGGAAGTAAAATCCCTAGAAGAATACAGTGATATTCCCATAATCGTTAACTCTGCAATGGATGAGATAGATACCATTCAAGAAGCATTAGAGCTAGGTGCTACAGATTATTTTACCAAGCCTTTAACCATGCAGCAAATGCAAATTGTTTTGCCTGTCAAGGTTAAGAATGCCCTTAAGGCATATCAGCAAAAGCGTTTGCTTCTTGAAATGAATCAGAGGATGAAGGACCAGCTAAAGGTAGCCACTGCCCTACAGAATATATTAATTGATGAGTCTAAGTCCCTCCCAGATGTAGAGATGATAGGAAAATATATTCCAAGTTCTGATCTAAGCGGGGATTTTTATGAGTGTTTACAGATAGAGGACAAGGTTTGGCTTTTTATAGCTGATGTTTCGGGCCATGGAGTGGCTGCAGCTATGATTTCTTCAATGATGAAAGTTATGTTTAAAAACTTAGTCAGTCAGTATTCAACCCCGGCAGAGGTGCTTAGGGAAATGAACGCAACCTTTTACAATATAACCCACGGCACTTATTACATAACTGCTTTTGTTGGCCTTATTCAGGATGGGGTTCTGACTTACTCCAATGGTGGACATCCCTACCCTATTATTGTTGACACCTCAGACAATAAGGTGTACATGCTGGAGAATAACGGGTTTTTGGTAGGTATTGTTAATGATTATGAATATACCATGCATAGAATAAAGATAGATCCAGACAGCTATATAATAATGTATACAGATGGTTTACTAGAACCAGGTGAAGAAGAAAACCATATGAAGACCTGCGATGATTTGCTGGCATATATTGATAAGCACAAGGACATGCTGAAAAGTGATCCCATATTCCTGCTGGATTCAATTGTTAAGGATTTTGGTAAGGATACCGGTCATAAACTAAAGGATGATGTGGCACTTATCATAGTAAGAAAAAAGTAACGAAAAAGTCCAGGCTTCCTGGACTTTTCCGTTACTCTTCTTCAAATTTTACTTTGTTTTTTTCGGCGAAGGATTTTAGAACGTCCACCACCCAATTGAAGTCATCCTTAATTACGCCCTTTTCAATAATGTAAGGAGAATCTTCACCGTTTATATCGATCTCTACTCTGTCAACGGTTCTTTTGATGAAGAGCTTCTTCTTTTCCGCCTGAGTTTTTCGTATAACTGCAATATTATTGGCGGCAAACCTTTTCCAATGCTTTCCAGCTCCAGTATTTAACGATAATTCACCTAAGTCTGCATTAAACTCTTTAACATATTGTGGTGCCGACATTCACAATTCCTCCCTTGAACGTTTTTTTACTCCCTTACATGATTGATAAAGGTAGAAGAATTGTAGAAAAATATGATTGCAGTTAGGTAGGATGAATTATGGTAAAAAAGGGCATAAGGGAGTTGCTGCCATTATTATAGCAT
>JAAYKZ010000138.1 GCA_012522165.1 Clostridiales bacterium | reverse complement strand
GTTCCACCCTATAATATGGTTATTGAGCCATTTGGGGCAGAAGTTAAAGATGGATACATTTGGGGCAGAGGAACTTCTGATATGAAAGGACCTATTGCATCAATGTTAATAGCTATGTTAGCTATAAAAAGATCAAATTATAAAATGAAAGGTAACATTATTTTTACAGGTGTATTAGTAGAAGAAGAGCAAAGTGATGGAACTGAAGCATTAGTGAAATCAGGAATAAAAGCTGATGGAGCTATAGTTGGGGAACCTTCTAATTATGAGTATGCATTAGGTCATAGAGGCTTGGAATGGATAGAAATAAAAATAAAAGGAAAGGCAGCTCATGGTGGAGTTCCACATTTAGGTATCAATGCAATATCAAAAGCTGCTAAGTTGATAACTAGAATAGAAGAAAAGTTGATGCCAAAATTAGAGGAAAGGTATAATGAGTTCATGGGTCCTTCCATATTGAATTTTGGGAGGATTGAAGGAGGGAGTCAACCAAGCACTGTAGCAGATAGCTGTTCCATTCAGATAGATAGAAGATATATACCTGGAGAAAGTGTAGAGTCTGTTTTTAATGAGTTACAAGAAATAATAGATGAGATAAAACATGAAGATCCTCAATTTGATGCTGAACTTATAAGAATGGAAAACAATTTCTTGACTCTTGACCATGTATATTTAATGACTCCACCAGATGATCATGTCGTAATTGCAACAAAAAATGCTTTAAAAAAAGTTATCAATAAGGAACCTGATATAACAAGGAGAAGGGGTTGGACAGATGCAGCCTTATTGTCCCACTTTGCAGGAATTCCAACTGTAGTTACAGGTCCTGGCGATATTTCATACTCACATACTAAAGATGAAAGGATACCAATCAAGCATCTAGTAGATTATGTAGAGATATATTGTAAAATAGCAGAAGAATTTTGTGAAATATACTGATATGAAATATAATAGGCAGATAATTTTCTGCCTATTATATATTACTTTTTTCTATAGGAGGTAACATCAGAATGATTCAGGATAGAATAAAAGGAGAGAATTTGAGAAAAAAGTTAGCTACTGCTGAAGATGCCTCCCATTTAATAAAGGATGGAATGATAATAGGAACAAGTGGTTTTACCCCTTCTGGTTATCCGAAGGAAGTTCCTTTAGCCTTAGCAAAAAGAGTAGAAGAAAGCAATGAAAATTTATCTATAACCCTTATTACAGGAGCATCAGTTGGAGATGAGTTAGATGGTGAGCTATCTAAAAGAAATATTATTAAAAAAAGACTTCCATACCAAACCAACAACTATTGTAGGGATTCAATTAACAATGGGTATATAGATTTTGTAGATCTACATTTAAGTCATGTACCACAATATATAAATTGTGGATTATTAGGTAAAATTGATTTAGCTATAGTGGAGGCAATAGAAATTTCAGAAGAAGGATATATTGTTCCATCAACGTCAGTTGGAATAACTCCAGCAATAGTTAGGCAAGCTGAAAAAATCATCGTAGAAATAAATACAAGTCAACCAATGGATTTGATTGGTATTCAGGATATATACGAAGTCAAAAATCCTCCATATAGAGAACCTATACCGATAATAAAAGCATCTGATAGAATTGGTCATAAATATATTCCTATTGATGTTAACAAAGTCGAAGCGATAGTAGTAACAGACAAAAAAGATAATGTAAGACCTTTTAATCCCATAAATGAGAATCACATTAAAATGGCAAATTACTTAATTGAGTTTTTGAAGCATGAAATAAAAGTTGGTAGGCTTCCAAAAAAGCTATTTCCTTTACAAGCAGGAGTAGGGTCAGTAGCAAATGCAGTTTTACAAGGGTTTAAAAATTCTAACTTTGAAAATCTTGATTTTTATACAGAAGTAATACAGGACTCAATTCTTGATTTCATAGACGTAGGGAAAGTAAATATCGTTTCAGGAACTTCTGTGACTCTATCACCTGAAGGATTAGAAAAGTTCTATAAGAACTTGAAATTATATAATGAAAAAATAATCCTTAGACCTCAAGAAATAAGTAATAAC
>JAAYKZ010000137.1 GCA_012522165.1 Clostridiales bacterium | reverse complement strand
TCCCTCCAATCTTAAATTGTATTATCATAGTATAGTCTTTTTTATTATTAATAATTTATTAATTTCGATTTTATAATATAAAATATAGAATAATAAAGCTGTGACTTTGCTCACTTTTTGTAAAAAAAAAGAACCGGATGATTATGAATTAACCTCCGATTCTCGTCAAATCTTGCAGATTATTGTGTTTTTTTGCTTCTAGATTTATTCTACAGCCTTCTAGAGTAGAACTGTATAATGGGCAGTACCTCAACATTTATTGGGACTTCATCTATATCAGGCACGCTTACTAAGCGACCTGTTAAGGCTTCTACATCTTTTGTAAGGTAGCTTAAATTCAAGGGTGCAGACTGGAAGTTTTCACGAAATAGATCTTTATTTCTAGCCCTTTCGCTCAAGCTGATTTCATCGCCTACCTTCACGGGATAAGAAGGTATATCTACTTTACTTCCATTAACACGGATATGTCCATGGCTTACAATTTGCCTAGCTTGACGCAAGGTAGAACCAAAGCCTAGCCTGTATACTATATTATCCAGCCTTACTTCTAGATTCTGAATCAACACCGTACCTGGATTTTCCCTAGCCTTTAAGGCTTTCTTTACATAACGTCGGAACTGACGCTCTTTAAGCCCGTAATACGCCTTGAGCTTTTGCTTTTCCAGCAATTGCTTGCCATATTCTGATTGTTTCCTATGGGGTTTTACACCTCTTTTTAGAGCCTTAGGATGATTGTAGACATTTTCCCCTAAATGCCTAGCTACTTTAAATCTAGGCTTTTTTGGTTTTGCCAAACTCATTCCTCCTTTGTATTATAAAAGATAAATTTATACTAATAATAATTTGTCTCATAGCTTTTTATTAATACCACACAAACGAAAGTTATAACATAAAATTCTTTTAATGCTTATCTAAAGGATAAACAAACAAAAAAGACCATAAATGTAGTCTGTGCACACTTATGGTCTTATGATCAATATATCAATCTTTTATCCAAGATACCGTTGCTTCTACTTTGACACCTATCCTCTCGATAGGTGGGTGTTCTCACAAAGATTTCTACCTTCCCCTGCCATAATGGACTTACCATGGGCCTGGTATACGTCTTTATATTTTGAACTCCCTTCTGCACAATGTAGGTTCAAAATAAAAGCGACACGAATATCTTAGAAACTTTTCATTTGTTTTTCTATAATTATTATATCATTTTAAACTCCATGGTCAATAGAAATTTCTTCCTCTTTTTATTCCCTTATTTAAAACCAGACTATTGGAACAAAATCAGACATATATACGTCTACATAGGTGTAGAATCATAATAAAGATAATTAGTGTTAGCCAAACTATGATAACATAAATAAGAAGGAGGTAGTTATATGAAAATGGGGATTTGTTTATTTTTATGCGCATCAATACTCCTAGTATTAATTACAGGATGTTCTTTTGCAAACCTCCCATCTGATAATAAATCTAGAGATAATAAGTCAATAGATAATAAATCAATTGATAATTCTTCCACTAATACTCCCAAAAAGATAGATTCAGATTTTGTTGCCAGAAACACTGAATTCGCCTTTAAAATATTTAAACAATTAAATGAAGAGGATAAAGATAAGAATATATTTATATCGCCTATAAGTATATCGACTGCCCTTTCCATGACATACCAGGGCGCAGAAGGTTCTACAAGGGAAGCAATGGCAAAAGCTCTCGGGTATTCTAATATAGATATAGATATTCTCAATGAAAACTATAAAACTTTACTACAGCGCTTGAGTAAAATAGATAAGAAGATTAAGCTGGATATGGCCAATTCTATCTGGATCAGAGAAGGCGAGTATATAAAAGAAGACTTCCTATCAGTGAATAAAGAGTTTTTTCATGCTTTAATAAAAGAATTGGATTTTTCCAAAGACGATGCTGCAGATATAATCAATAATTGGATATCAGATGCTACAAATAAAAAAATAACAGAAATGATTGAACCCCCTATAGCACCTGATACCCTTATGTACCTAATAAATGCTATATATTTTAAAGGGGAATGGGCAAAAAAATTTGATAAAGAAAATACCTACAGTGCTGATTTTCATGCTGAGAATGGAAGTACCCAGAATATAATGATGATGACCCTAAATGGAGAAATTGAATATGGACGAGGAGATGATTTCCAAGCAGTAAGACTGCCTTATGGAAATGGTGATACAGCTATGTACTGTATACTGCCAGAAGCCGGAACGCCTATAAATGATTTTATAGAAACCTTAAATATAGAAAAATGGAACAATATCAAAAGCACCATCCAGAAACAGGAGGATGTAATACTCAATATGCCACGTTTTAAAATGGAATACGGTATTAAACACCTTAAAGACAGCTTAAGTGCTTTGGGAATGGAGGAAGCATTTTCAGACAAGGCCAATTTTTCTGGTATTAGAAACGGTGTTTATATCCATGAAGTGCTCCATAAAGCTATAATTGAGGTGAATGAAGAAGGTAGTGAGGCTGCTGGTGCCACAGTTGTAGAGATGAGAGTGACCAGCGCTGTTGAACCTATTATTTTCTCCGCAGATCGCCCCTTTGTTTTTATCATTGCAGACGATAAAACTGGTACTATACTTTTCATAGGAAAAGCGTATTGTTTTTAATAGATAAAAAATGACCGTCAATGACGGTCATTTTTATCTAGCTGTTTAAATCATATTCGAAAGGAATAATTTGCTCCTTTTCAGCAGCTTCAAAAATAGCTTCCATTAGCTTCATTACTCGCATTACCTCTGGCAATTTTACTATAATCTCCTCTTTTCCTTCGATAGCAGCCATTACATTTCTGTAATAACCTCTTATATCGCTTCTAACAATTGGTAGAGGCTCAGTTTTTATTGTGTCCTCGGTACGGGGTGCCATGGTCTTGGTCAAACCAGCAGCTGTTCTAATAGGCACTGCATCGTTTTTACTCCAATCAGTAACCCGAACTATTTGGCCTGATAAATCCCAATCTTTAACAATAGCAGTACCATTTTGACCTAAAACATACCAACGGGGCAGGTTAATAAAATTGCTGGTTCCCACTTCTACTAAGTACTCCAATCCATTTTCAAAGGTCAGCACAACCGTAAATCCATCATCCACTAATTCATTTGTCACGTGAGTAAAGGTAGCATAGACGGATTTAACCTTATATGGAATCATCATTAATGCCTGGTCTAAGATATGAACACCCCAATCCAGTACCATACCACCACCATGTTCAGGCAATTGACGCCACTCCCCTGGTATTCCACGGGAGCCATGGACACGAGATTCTATACGGAAAATATCTCCCAACATATTTTCTTCGTATATTTTTTTTACAGTAAGAAAATCTTCGTCCCAACGACGATTTTGATGAACAGTAAAAAGCTTCCCTGTCTCCTCCGCAGCATCTATCATATCCTGTAAATCCTTTGAATTTAGAGTTACAGGTTTCTCACATACCACATGTTTTCCTGCGCGTAAAGCACGAATAACGATTTCTTTGTGGGAGTCATTGGGTGTAGCACAGAGGACAATGTCCACTTTTTCGTCTGCAAGTAATTCCTCAAAGCTGTTGTATGGGGTTATACCATGGTCTCTAGCAAACTGTTGTCTTTCTTCTTTAATGTCAAAGCTGCAACATACTTCTATTCCATCGATGGTTTCGATGATTTCCCGATGCCAGTTCCCCATACCACCTAAGCCGACAATAGCCAGCTGATACGTGTTGTCTACCATATAAGAATTCCTCCTCTGAGTTTATGTTTACTATAATACATACTAATTATAATTAATTGGAGGACAAGTTTCAAATATAATATATTAATATATGTTATAAGTAAAATAAATATATATTTATTTTCAATAATATAATAAGGACAAGGTGCTGTCTTTATAAGCAGCTCTCCTTGTCCCAGTTATAACTATTCAGTTACAGCTATTATTCACCGACTTCAATTCCTTCTCCAATAGTAGGTCCAATAGTTAGCGTTATGATGCTGCCAGCCGCTGCCTTTGTATTGGCAACCAGGGATTGTTCATAAACCTTTCCTTCATACCCTTCAACATATTCTGTTCCTTCTACGTATCTTATATCGAAACTTCTGTTGTACTTGCCATTCAATATCTCTGCCTTTGTCATGCCAACAAAGTTAGGCACTGTTACTTTTACATTGGCAGGCACGTATTTTAAAACTATAGTTGAACCTTCTGTTATTTCCTTCCCTGCCTCTATGCTTTGATGCCATATCTCACCAGGCAGCCTACCAGACTTATTCTCCTCTTTAAAAATAGGTACTATATTTAATTCCTCACACATGGCCAAAGCTTTATCCCTAGTAATAGCAACATCGTATCCTGAACCTGCTGGTGCAACAAAGTCCGGAACATATACAACTTTACCTAGGGATACAGTAATACTGATAGTTTCTTTTATTGATATTACTGTATTAGCTTTATCCTGATGAAGAATAGTCCCCTTTGGCGAATTGCTTTTTGTATTAGTAACCTTTATGGTTATATTAGCTCCCTGATCATTGAGTTCCTTTGCCCAGATTTCTATAGCATCTCTAGTTTGACCAACAAAGGAGGGCAAAACTATCTTGTTATCTATAGAGTAAGTCAGCTCTAAAATGTCACCCTGTTTATACTCAGTACCCGCTTTGATGCTCTGCGATATAAAAGTATTTGGAGGCGCACTTGAATATCTTTCTTTTATAGTTATGGGTATTCCTAACTCTCCTGCTACTGCAGTAGCTCTTTCCTTGGAATATCCAGCAAAGTCAGGAACAGTGATCATCTTTCCCTTAGAAACCACAAGGGTAATTTCAGTACCTTTCTTAACCTTTTCTTCAGGCTTAATGCTTTGCGAGATTATGGCTCCAGCAGGTACAAAATCATCGTACTCTTCTTCTACCTGCAGTACCAATCCGTTTTCATTAGCAAAAACATAGCATTCTCCAATGGCCATTTCTTTAAAATTGGGTACAACTACATCCAAAGCCGTTTCATCTTCAGGACCCTTTGAAACCACTATATAGATTGGGGTGTTTCTACTTACCTCATCTATAACGGTATCATCATTTATCTCAAACCTTATAACGTGACCAACAGGCACTTCATCACTATGTTCAGTAGTTATGCGAACCCTTGCCATATAATTTTCCGCTGCCCAGGCTTCTATTTCTTCTTTGGTCATGGACATAAAATCTGGTAAAGGTAAAGTAACAGATAGATCGTGACCTAAGGACACAACCACTTTTATTAATTCTCCTTTTTTTACTCTTGTGCCCTTGGGTACGCTTTGAGAAATTATTTTACCCGCTTCAATATCATCATTATATTCCTGCTCTATCTGGAGAATAACTCCGTTATCATTAGCCCAAAGCCTTGCATCGTTTTCCGTCCATCCAGTTAAATCAATAACCTCTATTCCACTATTAAATAAAATCAATAGTACAATTACTATGGCCACCAAGGCCACAGCACCACCAGTGATACTCATCCACATCTTTCTTTTGCTAGATGTCTTTTTAACAGGCATGGTTGTATCCTTGTCGTCGGGCTTTACAAAACCGCTCTTTTGCTCAAATCTTAAATTAGTGTCTTTAGGCGTTTCTCCTGCCTGCTGCGGCTGGGCCATCTTCTTCTTATAGTTATCTAAAAATTTATTATTACTCTCCATGGAATTACTCCTTTTAATCTGTTATATCCCTTCTCTTAAAAATATACACTGAAATAAAAGTGCATATAGCTGATAAAACTAGTAACAATATTATACCATAGGAAAGACTAAGAGGGACACCCCTTTGTATAGCGTATTTTACCATTGTATTCTGAGTAAAGAAGGAAGAAATCTGTACATAAGGTATTGGTGTATAGGCCAGCCAATTCATTGCTTCACTATAGGTAAAGGTAGCCATCACTATATTAAAGCCAATAAAAGAGGCAATAGGAACAGCAATAGCAACAGCTACGTTCTTAATAACTACAGATAGCATAAAGGCCACAGCAAAAGCAAATATAATAGATACTGTGCATGCTATAAGCTTTGGTACATAATAAGCAAAAAAGTTAACATCACCAGAGATAGTGTAGTTCGGATAGGCATAATCTGAAAATCCGAACAAAATACCGTTAGTTATAAGATTTAGCAAGCTGCCTAATACATACACAGCTAGTGAAAGGGTTAAGGCTGCAATAAATTTAGCCATTAATATTTTGGTTCGGGTTTTTGGTCGGATCATAAGTAGCCTTATGGTACCATGTTGAAACTCACTGGCTATAGCCCAACCACCTAAAAGTACTGCAAACATTGATACAAATATGGAATATCTAAGGAATTCCACTGTCCTATTCCTTGAGCCTTGAGGAACAAACTTCATATCCGGCTTTCCCTTGTCAAGGGATCTCTCCCCTATCATAATAGCGGTATTGTATTCATCAATCTGAGCCTGCATGGCTCTTAAATACTTGTCATAGCTACCATATTGCAAGACATAATGCCTCTCTTTATTAAATTCCTCTTCACTAATAATTTCAGTATATAATAGTTGATTACGGTACATTTCTATATCAGACAGGGCCCGATTCTCCCAGGTATCCTCACCTGGTATAATATTTTTCTCAAGTCTAAGCTGTAAAGTTGGAATGGTATTGGTCTCTATCATTTCTATAGATCTTTTTAAATCTTCAATTATGATGTTCAAGCTTTCTTCCTGAGAAGGATTTTGTATTATAGATTCTTCGTGAATAGCAATCTGTTCTTTCAAATCAGCAATTCTATCCTCTTCTTGTTGAATTCGTAGATTGATATATTGAGGAAAGTCATTATCTACTAATACTTTGTTTATGGCATTTAGCTCCTCTTCCAGTTTATCCAATGCTTCTAGTTTTTGTTCTGGAGTAATGTTAATGTATTTATCTTTAAAGGAATCAGGATCTAATCCCATTCTGTAGGATACAGCTTCCATTAGCTTATCTTCAGGTAAATCATTATGTTCATAGATAAACTTTTCATATATTTTTTGTGTACCAGTCCATGCTAATTCCATCCGGTAATCAGCATGACTAGTTATATGCTGTGCAAATAGAGCATAGTATTTAATTTCTTGATCTATTAATGAAAGGGTTAAATCTAAAACTTCCAAATCAGAAAAACGGCCTTTATCTAGCTCCATAGCATTTTTTTCCTGCATTAATCCATTAATATGCCAATAGAAGGGGTTATCAGCAGTAATAGTTATACCGTCTATTACTAAGGGCTCTTGTCCTGACATTTCTGGATAGGCAATGTCTATATCTACAACACTATAAATAGGTTTAGTAACAGGCAAAGGGCGAACAATACCGCCGCCATCACTAATATTTCGCTGCACAAAAGAACTGATAACAGGCAGTACAACGCTAGATGCAACAACCAATATAGCAATAATCAATAAAAACCTTGATTTAAGTATACTTCTGATTTCACTTTTTATTTGTCTTAAAAAACTCATGGCAATATCCTCTCTTACTTAATATAATTTTACTTAGCGAATTTGCTTTTTAGATCCTGTGGTTATAGATATAAAATCCTGTTCAAGGGTTCTGTGCTTTTCATTCACAGCATAAATACCGATACCTTGATTTACAAGATCTTTTATTAACTTCGGCATTTCACTGCGTTTCATGACAACAATTACCCCGTCTTTTTCCAGCCTGCAGTTTGCCTGCAATTCATTGAAATATGCAAGAGTTTTGACATTGTCATCAGTAGCAAATGTGTATTCAAATATTAACTCTTCTTGAGATTCCCCATTATCATGAATGGTCTTCTCTCCAATAATCACACCATCATCAAAAATATAAATGCGATCACACATTAGCTCCATCTCAGATAATAGATGACTGGAGATAAAGACTCCTACTCCTGCCTCTTTGGAAAGATATTTAAGTAAATCCCTTAATTCCTTGATACCGATAGGATCAAGACCATTGGTGGGCTCATCCAGTACCAAAAGACGGGGATTATGAAGAAGTGCCTGAGCTATGCCTACGCGCTGACACATGCCCAATGAGTAGGTCTTGACCTTGTCATCGATACGCTCTGACATTTTAACTAGTTCCACAACATCATCAATATTCTTCTTGTCTATATTGTCGTACATAGAAGCAAAATACTCTAGATTCTCTCTACCTGTCATTCTCCTATAAAGATCTGGTTTTTCTACAATACCGCCTACATTTGCCATAGCAGCTTCAAATTCTGTAACAATATCATGACCACAAATCTTTATTTCACCTTCTGTAATGCGGAATAACCCCATAATCAGCTTAATGGTAGTGGTCTTGCCAGCACCATTAGGTCCCAGAAAACCCACAATCTCGCCTGAATTGACAGGTAGAGAAATATTTTCTAGTATCTTTTTCTTTTTTATAATTTTGGTTAAACCTTGAATTTTTAATAGTTCCATATGCGTATTCCTTTCCCATATTATATATGTGTTATGTTTATATTATAAGGGGACAGATATATTCATTATATTAGACGTGCTATGTAT
>JAAYKZ010000136.1 GCA_012522165.1 Clostridiales bacterium | reverse complement strand
GATTGTTAGTCACTTTCTTAGAAGGAGAATACCTCATAGACTATTTATTACTAGCTTCCAGGGAACTGTACTGTATCCTTATTTAGGAATATATAGTAAAAGAAAAATAGTAAGAGAGTTCCCTTTGGAATATTTTTCTCATAAAGTAAAAGCTGATTTGATTATTATGACTGATGATGGTACTCAAGGAGATAAGGTATTGGAAGCATTCAAACATAATAGAGACAATATAGTTTTTATACCAAACGGTGTGCAAGTTAGTAATTATACTCAGGATATAGACATCAACAGTAAAATTATGAACATTATATCAAAAAGTAAATATACATTTGTAACAGCATCAAGATTAGTTGTATGGAAACGTATTGATAGATCTATTGTAGTTTTTAAGCACTTCCTAACATTAGAACCGAATTCTCACCTAATCATAATCGGAGATGGGCCAGAGAAGCAAAGTATAGAAGATATGATTGATAGGTATTCGCTTCGTGATAGTATTACTCTAACAGGTTTTTTAGATCATAAAAGAACTATACAAATAATAAAGCATGCTTCAATGCTTTTTTCATTTTGTGATTATTCTAACATGACCAACTCTATTCAGGAGGCTGCTTATTTAAACATACCAGTTGCTACAATTAATGATGGAAGTACTGATTCTATTCTTAATGAAGAAAATTCTGTAAAAGCAAATATAAGCCAAGACTTTGCTCAAGAAATTGCCTCCGAAATTATATTATTTTTCCGAAATCCTGATCGAAAAACAAATAGTAACGGCAATATATTTACGTGGGATGAAAGGATGGATAGAATTTCATATGAAATTAAGAAACGATTGCCACAAACGAAATGTGGCAATTCTAAGGACAACAGCTATTGATCCGGAACCGAGGGTTGAAAAGACAGCAAAATGGTTGCAAAAAGCTGGTTTTAGAGTCACCATATTTGGCTGGGACAGAGAAGGAACAAGTAAGAGTAAAGATATTAATGATATAACGATAGAACGAAGCAAATTCAAAGGGAAATACGGTGCCGGTCTAGGGAATTTAATAGGAATGGTTCAATTTAATTTACATATTTTTAGACGATTATTTAAGGAGAAACCTTTTATTGTTCACGCCTGTGATTTGGACACCTTAGTACCGGCCTTAATTTATTGTAAAATTGCAAGAAAAAAACTAGTGTATGATATATTTGATTTTTATGCTGAATCAAGATATGTTGGGAGATTAAAGGGCCCAATCGGCAAATTTGA
Source organism: Clostridiales bacterium (assembly GCA_012522165.1). Classification (GTDB taxonomy): domain Bacteria; phylum Bacillota; class Clostridia; order Caldicoprobacterales; family UBA3941; genus JAAYGY01. The sequence goes on along the minus strand of JAAYKZ010000136.1, from coordinate 1,240 downwards.
AAGGTGGTGTTGTAATAAGTGTGATAGCATTATCATAGTTCATGAAAAACGAATTGAGCAACTTGAACCTGTTTCAGATAGTACTCGTACAAAAATAAGTGTAATATATAATACGCCTGATGAAATAGAAAACATTAATCCTAATATTGCATCAAACTATTTTTGTTATGTGGGAGTTCTGCATCCCGATAGAGGAATAAAACATGTCATTAATGTTGTTAAACACATACCAACAATAAGATTTATATATGCAGGTTTTGGACCATTAGAGAATGAATTAATAAGAATTTCATCGGGTGCCGAGAACATTATCTTTTTAGGAAGAATTAACTATCAAACAGCGTTGGAGCTCGAAGCAGGGGCGTTAGCGATAATTGCCTTTTATGATGCTAGTATGGGAGGCAATAATCTTTATGCTGCTCCAAACAAGTTATTTGAGGCGTTAATGTTGGGGAAACCATTGATTACGTCTGAGGGTACATTACTTGCAGATATAGTTAAAACTGAGAATATCGGTTATGTTGTACCATTTGGCAATGAGGAATTACTAAGAAATACATTGTTATCTATTATTAATAATCCGGAAGATGCTAAACTCAAAGGGAAACGTGCTAGAGAATTATATGATAACAAGTATTCTGCTAAAATTGCAAAGGAAAGGCTATTAGATATTTACAGTAAGATGAGTCAATCCTAACAATAGATGGAGGGCTAATTTGCTTGTATTGATTATATTGACCGCGGTGTTATTTTTTGGACTTTTTTATATTTTACCGCGTAAACCCTTCAAATCTCTGCTTTGGAATCTAATTATTATCGGTATTTGGTCTGTTACATGGTTGTTATTATTTCAATACGAACTTATACTAACCGGTTCTACCACGGGTACTTATGGTAGTGATGCCACCTACTATTATGAGGCCATGCATGCTGGTTACTTTTCCAATAATCCATCTCAAGCCATTTCTGCGTATTACAATCAATTATACATTTGGTACGGTATTATTATACTAAAAACCTCACCTTTTTTCAGCATTATATGGGTAAAATTGGGAAATATAGTGTTATTGCTTTACGTCGTAAGTATAATGTATTTAATGCTTTATAGAGCAGTGTTAATGTCAATTAAAAATCAGGCCACTTGCTGGTCAGAAATTAGGCCACCTGGATAAAAAATTAATCACTAGATTGTTGCTTCGCTAATGCCTGCTTAAACCTGTAACTCTCACCATTGATGTTC
>JAAYKZ010000135.1 GCA_012522165.1 Clostridiales bacterium | reverse complement strand
TGCCAATGGCCTCAAAGCCTGCTTGTAGTCCTTCCTTATAAAAATCCCTTGCTAGCTGCAGTACTGGCTTTAGGCCGGATTCGGCAAAGCATTGGGTTTGGTCTATGTGAACTTCAGGTAGTTTCCTCTCTATGTACAGCTCTGGCGGTCTTTGCTCTATATGAGCTTTGGGTGGAGTTTGTCTTATATCCATCCAAGACCTATAAGTTTGTATGCCAATTTGTCCATGGGTTTGGGTAATACGCAGTGCCATATAGTTTGCATCACCTTTCGAATGGACCAAAATATAAACTTTTAAAAAACTGCTAATGTAAAAATATAAAGTTTACTTATCTTAAGAAATCTACTAATGTAGGCTGAATTATGCGTGCACCTACTGCCAAGGAGGAGCGGTATACTATCTCTGCCATCATAAACTCCATGATGACCTTCTCATGGTCCACATCCTCTACATGGGATTTGATGCTGGTGTAGTTTAGTTCATCAGCTTCCAGCCTGGTCTTAATAAGGTCCAGGCGGTTGGTCTTGCCTCCTACCTCTGCTAGTTGGGACAAGATGTGCTGCTGTTGGTCTTGGAGTTTGCCGATGTACTCGCTAATTCTATCTGTATTTGTTCCATCATTTAAGGCTTGGAATAAGCCATAAAATACTGCATATAGGTTGTCATTACCTGTTCCTAAAACCTCAGGTCCTGGTGTTGCAATATCCATTTTTACGCCTGCGCCTACTTCAAACTCTATTTTTTCAAGAACAACATTTACATCAGGTTGGGAATCAGGATCTGATAGGTTGGCTATCTCTTCGCCGTTATACAGCAGAAACATTTGCCCATCAATTTCCCTTACCTCAAAGGGTTTTTCTGCAGTATTGTATCCACCAAATACAGACCTGCCTGCATAGGAACTATTAGCAGCTTCTAAAAGCTGTTTCATAAGCTGGTCTATCTCTTTGGCTATGGCCTGCCTATCTTCTGGAGTCTTACTGTCATTGGCTGCATCTACGGTTAATTCGTAAGCTCGTACAATCAAGGAATTAATCTCATCAAGAGCCGTCTCAGCCTCAACAAGCCATGCCTTGGCGTCCTCTACATTCTTTATATACTGCTCTATCTTGGAAAGCTCAGTCCTAGCCTGAAGGCTTCTAGTGTTGCCTACAGGATCCTGGGATGGTTTTACTATCTTCTTCCCTGTTGCCAGCTGGTATTGATGATTCTCAATCCGCTTTAGATTTCTATTTAAGTTTTTCATAAGCTGGCTTATCATCATGGAATTGGTTACACGCATGGGTTTTCCTCCTAAAATTTATTCCTTAATTACCTGCCTACTATACCTGTGCGACTTATGAGTATCTCCAGAGCTTCGTCCATGGCAGATATGGCTCTGGCTGCAGCAGAATAGGCATGCTGATACTGGATTATCATGGTCATTTCCTCATCTATAGATACTCCTGATATGGAAAGCCTGGTAATGTCTAGGCTGTCCGTTAGTATCTGCTGTCCCTCCAGCATTTTTTGGCTGTGGGAGGATTCTACTGCTAGATCAGCGATAATCATCTTGGTAAAGTCTTCAAAATTACCCACTACAGGGAGATCTTTTCTATTTCGAAGCCCGGCAAGCTCTAGGGCTATCTCATTATCCCCTGGCTTGTTAGGATCCTTTGAATCTACCTGCTGCGCTGATGCTGCTATATTGTATACGCTATCTAAAATTTCCTGGGAAAGTCGTATGTTTTTAGCAGTTATCTTAATGGGGTTTCCGTCTTTGTCCGTGGTTGCAAAAAAGTCTATACCTGTCCTTGAAGACTCATTATCTTCAGGTAGGGTATATCCCCTATTATGGATAGCATTAAACTCTGTTACTAAGGTTTCAGCAAATTTATTAAGCTGTTCTATGAAGTAGGGTATGCCCATTCTGTCTGGAGTCTTTCCGTCCCTGATATCTAAATAACCCTTTAGCTTACCTCCGTTTATGGGCACTTCCATATTGGTTCCTGACCATTTGATGGAGTATAATTTATCAAGGCCTTCTCCCGCAGGATTATCTACGTCCTTAACAACCTCTAAGGTCTGACAATGAACATGGTCTACCAATGGCATACCGTTTATATCTATTCGAAATTTCCCTTCAGGGGTTTCGTAGTAGTCGATTTTTATAAGGTTAGATAACTCATCCACTAATAGGTTTCTCTGATCTCGAAGATCATTGGCCCTTTCGCCGCCTATTTCAAACCTAAAGATCTGTTCGTTGAGATCACGAATGCTCATAATTTTATCGTTTATTTCATTTATGGTAATAGCAATAGCAGTATCCTGCTCACCTTGTAGCTGTATCAATTGATCATAGTAGTGATGCAGGGTTTCACAAAGCTTTATGGCATCCTGCCTAACCAAGGTGCGGATTTCCTTGCTTTCAGGGTATTTGGACAGCTCCTGCAGGTCTGAAAAAAAGTCCGCCAAAACTGCATTTAGGCCTGCATCTGAGGGCTCTCTAAATACATCCTCTATATACCTTAGGGCATCGGTCTTTGCTGTCCATTCCCCTAGCTTGGTATTTTCCCTGCGGTATTGCATGTCTATAAACTTGTCCCGAACTTGGGTTAACTGCTGTATTTCAACACCGCCGCCTACCTGTCCTTTACTTGTGTATGTAAACATTCCGCTGCTATAGGCTTTAGGTTCAATGGAAGATGTAACAAGACGCTGGCGGGTATACCCAGGAGTGTTGGCATTGGCTATGTTATGTCCTGTAACATCCAAGCCTTTTTGGCTGACATGCAATCCCTTTCTTGCAATCTCCAAACCGTAAAATGTTGACCTCATATATCTTTCACTCCAAACATATCAAATCTATAAGCCTTTTCTTTAAGCCTTTGTATCAAAAAGATTTCTGCTTTGTCCGCCCTTTGAGACCTTTCCTTCTTTTTCATAAATACTTCCAGATGCTCCCTCTCCTGTAATTAGGCTAAGGGCAAAATCTATATATTCCAGATTGGTTCTTATAAGCTTGGCGTTGATCTCATTTAGATGGTTTTGTCTATCAATAATTCTTGTAAATTCCTCTTGCAGATTTTCAAATTTTAATTTTAAATCCCCTTCTGACCATTCCATTAGCATAGATAAGGTTATTGTATTTGGTTCTACATCCTTTACCTTTGCTAACTCCTCTATCTGCTTCTGCCTGTTTAGCTCCAGTTTTCTAATATGCTCTATAAGTTCCTGTTCAAGATCCACTAGCTTGTCCAGCACATCAACCTTCTTTTTTAGAATAATGTCGGTTTTGCGGGTGGAAAGGTCAATAAGCTCTTTATAAATCTCTTTTTCCTGCTCTAAACTGCCTAAAATATCCGTCA
>JAAYKZ010000134.1 GCA_012522165.1 Clostridiales bacterium | reverse complement strand
TTCTATGACAGTGTAATGGGTAACAGATGGTGCGCCAGACTGGGAGACTTCCCTAAGGATTATGGAATTGGGGCATCGGGCAATGGGAAGATTTATTGTTCCTGTTTGCTCAACTGGACAGCCATGGACTATTCCTATATATTTTCTTTCATATTGATTTGCCATTATCTGTTTCCTCAACATATCGTGGACGTAGGCATTTTTAGCAAATACAACAACTCCTGTTGTGTCAATATCCAATCTGTTGACGGGTCGTATTTTCGTTTGCACACCTTTACTTTGAAAGTAATACATTATTCCATTAGCAAGGGAATTATCCTGATGAACACCTATTGGGGTAATAACCACACCAGCAGGCTTATCTAATGCTATAATTGACTCATCTTCATACAGAATGTTTAAATCCATTTTTACTGGCTCTATATTTTCAGATGTTTCCTTAAAATCTATATTAACTTCTATAATATCATTAGTTTTTAAAACATACCTTACGTTAACCTGAGTACCATTACAAAATATTAATTTATTTCGTTTAAGCTTTCTTATTAGCCTATTAGAAAACTCAAATTCTTCCCTTAGGATGCTATATACAGTTCTTCCCCTATTTTCATGGTCTACAATATATTTAAATTTCATGTATGCCTCCCTGATGAAAAACATTTATTTATTAACATCACATTAGCCCATTATATTATCTTACATATAAAAGTCAAGCAAGCGAAAAATATTCAACTATAGTCATTACGTCTGCTTTTTGCTTATTCGTTTAAATAAAACTAACAAAATCATATTGGCTAAGTTTGCAATAATAGAATAATTTTGATGATGCGATGATATATTATATCATATTTTTCTTGACCAGTCTGGTCTATTTGTGCTATATTAATATTAGACCGAACTGGTCTAATACTTTATTTATAGCCGGAGGGAAATACCATAATAGAAAGATTTTTAAAACTAGATTTAGAAAAACAAAAGAGAATACTAAAGGCTGCATATCAGGAATTTGCAGAACAAGGCTATGAAAACGCTTCAACTAATCGAATAGTAAAAGAAGCAGGAATTGGAAAGGGAATGCTTTTTTATTATTTTAATAGCAAGAAGGAGCTTTTTAATTATTTATTTGATTATGGAATAGAGTTCATAATTAAGGAGTATATAGAAAAATTAGATGAAAATGAGTCTGATTTTATTGAGAAATACAGACATGCATCTCAAATAAAATTAAAGCTTTATCAACAAAATCCCTATATTTTTGATTTCTTTGCAACCTTTTATATTAAAGAAGATATAGAGTTATCAAAGGACATGAAAACCAGGTTTGAAAACCTAAGAAATCTTGGTTTTTCTAAAATGTTTAGCAATATTGATAAATCTTTATTTAGAGATGACTTAGAACCTGATCTAGTTATGAGACTTATTAATCTAACCTTTGCAGGATATGAAAAGGAATTAATAAATCGCCTTAAAAACGAAAACTTATCAACCGCTGATATGGAGCCCTATTGGGGTGATTTCCATAAATTCCTGGATGCGCTAAAAAAAGTTTATTATAAATAAAGGGGGTTATTACTATGGCCATTATAGAGGTTAAAAATTTAGTGAAAAAATATGGTAGTTTTACAGCTTTGAATGGGGTTAATCTTGAGGTAAACCAGGGTGAAATATATGGCTTCATCGGCCCCAATGGAGCTGGAAAAACTACCACTATAAGGGTGCTGCTTGGTATCCTAAAAGCAACTGCAGGTCAGGCCACTATATTCGGTATGGATGCCTGGAAAGATGCAGTTGAAATCCACAAAAGGGTAGCATATGTACCTGGGGAGGTTAATCTATGGCCCAATCTTACCGGTGGCGAGGTTATAGATTTGTTTGTAAAACTAAGGGGAGCTAATAATAACAAAAGACGCCGAGAAGAACTTATTGAAAGATTCGATTTGGATCCTTCTAAGAAATGCAGAACCTATTCAAAGGGCAATAGGCAGAAGGTTGCATTAATAGCTGCCTTTGCATCAGACGCAGATTTATATATATTGGATGAGCCTACCTCTGGCCTGGATCCCTTAATGGAGAGAGTTTTTCAGGAATATGTGATGGAGGCAAAAGAGGAAGGCAAAAGTATATTTCTTTCTAGCCATATCCTATCTGAAGTGGAAAGATTATGTGATAAGGTGAGCATTATTCGAAATGGTAAGATCATAGAATCTGGTAGTTTAGAAGAACTACGTCATTTAACTAGAACAAGTGTAGTACTTGATACCAAAGAACTTATTAGTGATTTAGATAAGCTTAAGGGAGTACACAATTTAGAAAAGAAGGGCAATTCATTATACTTCTATGTGGATAGCGAACAATTGGACGAAGTCATGAAATACATAAGCAAATTTGGGATTGTTAAATTGGAAGTTGCGCCCCCAACCTTAGAGGAGTTATTTATGAGGCATTATAAAGGGGACGGGGGTGAGCTTTAATTGTACAAGGATTTATATATTAATACTGGTAAATTAGTACGTTTTATCATGCGTAGAGATCGTATCAGAATTTCTATTTGGATTATTTCTATTATAGTATTTACAGTGCTTATAGCTAGTATATTACCAGATTTATATGCTACAGGGGCTGACAGGCAGATAATGGCGGAAACCATGAAAAATCCTGCTATTACAGTAATGCTAGGACCTGGTTATGGACTAGACAACTACACCGATGGCGCAATGATGGCTCATTTTATGCTGCTATTTTCTGCTATAGCTACGGGTATAATGGGTATATTGTTTGCTACTAGGCATACCAGAGAAGATGAAGAAGAAGGCCGAATTGAGATGATCCGTTCGCTTCCAGTAGGTCCTTTGTCACCGTTGACAGCTAGCTTTTTATACATAGTTTTGGCTAATATAGTAATATCTTTGGCAGTAGGTTTTGCTTTATACCCTTTGGGCTTACAGGATATGGATTTAAATGGCTGTTTGCTATATGGTACTTCACTAGGAGCCATAGGAATTTTCTTTGCAGCATTAACTGGACTTTTTGCTCAGCTGACATCCAATACTAGAGCCACAATAGGATATTCCTTTGGATTCCTTATTCTATCTTATATAGTAAGGGGAATTGGAGATGTTGAAAATGAGGCTTTGTCTCTTATCTCTCCCCTAGGATTGATACTTCGTACCCAAGTGTTTGTTAACAATTATTGGTGGCCTGTTTTGTTAACTTTAGGGATTTCTATAGTAATATTTGCTGCGTCTTTATATTTAAATTCCATTAGGGATTTAGAAGCGGGATTTATACCAACTAGACCTGGTAAAAGAAATGCTTCCGGATTTCTACTATCACCCCTTGGTCTTTCCTTAAGACTGCAAAGAACAACTATTATTTCTTGGATGGTAGGAATGTTTATATTGGGATTATCTTACGGGTCTATCTTGGGAGACTTAGAAGGATTTTTGGATACTAGTGGTATAATACAGCAGATGATTCCCGAAGCTGAGGGCTTAAGCCTAACGGAAAGATTTATGACTATGTTAATGACTATTTTAAGTATACTAGGAACAATTCCCCCTCTTATGTTTGTCTTAAAGCTTACTAGTGAAGAAAAAAAGAATAGAACTGAAGTCCTGCTGTCAAAAGCGGTTTCTAGAAATCAAGTATTAGGAAGCTATACCTTGATTGCAATACTTGCAGTTCCAATAATACAATTTATGTCCATACTTGGTTTGGGGTGTGCTGCTGTAGTTGTAATGGATGATGCAATATCATTTAACACATTTTTGAAGGCAGGTTTTGTTCATATACCTGCCATGTGGATTATGGTTGGATTAGCAGTATTACTAATTGGATATCTGCCGCAACATTCAAATCTAACATGGGTTTATTTAGGCTATGCTTTTTTTGTAGTATATTTAGGTGATATGCTACAACTACCTGACTGGCTAAATAATCTATCACCATATGGACATATTCCTGAGGTGCCCATTGAGGAAATCAATATAGCAAAAATATTATTGCTTGTTCTTATAGCAATAGTATTAATTATAGCTGGATTTATAGGATACAAAAAGCGGGATATTCAAGGATAGTGAAAATGGATGGGGAGAAGATTGTATCTTCTCCCCATGCCTTAATAGTGTTCATGCTCTTCAGCTTCTTCTTTAGTCCTATGGACAGTGCCATGGGGATGTTCCGGCGGTGCGTAAATAGAATATAGTTTCAATGGAATACGACCTGTATTAATTAGATTATGCCATTTGCCAGCAGGTATAACTATTGCGTAACCCTCATATACTCTTTTTTGGAAGTTTAGATTATCCTTTTTATCTCCCATCATAACTAAGCCTTGACCTTGTTCAATACGTATAAACTGATCAGTATTAGGGTGTATTTCTAAGCCTATATCTTCTCCCACATTAATGCTCATCAATGTAAGTTGCAAATGTTTTCCTGTCCACAGGGCTGTGCGAAAGGTATTGTTTTGTTTGGTAGCCTTTTCAATATTAACTACAAATGGATTTGGCCCATAATCCTTGAGTTTGATATAATTTCTCCAATGATCTGGATTGTATACAGGTGTACCAGCCCAGTTAGGTATAGGATAATGGTATGGATTATAGATATTTATATCATTATAAGGTCCATAATACCAATAATTCATTGACCTTCATTCCTTTCATATAATTATCAATATATAATATGATATACACTTTTGCTAGGTGACAGACAGGTAAAAGAATTTTATTGAATCCCTTTGTTTTTGTTAGTATAATATAAAAGTCGAGTATTTTTTGGACATATGCGGAGGGAATGGAGGGATATATATGAGGAGAGTTAAAGAACTGTTTGCTGCAAAAGATATGACAGAGGGCACCCCCTGGAAACGAATTGTAGAGTTTGCTATTCCAATGCTTATTGGAAACGTAGCTCAGCAGTTTTATAATACTGCTGATTCTATTATTGTTGGCAGATATATTGGTGATAATGCCTTGGCTGCTGTTGGTAGCGCAGGTCCTGTATTGCATCTTTTATTTATTTTATTTATGGGCATTGCCACTGGGGCTGGTATTATGGTATCCCAATAC
>JAAYKZ010000016.1 GCA_012522165.1 Clostridiales bacterium | reverse complement strand
ATAAATACCTCGCAATCCTTTGTGTAAATTCTATTATAGAGTTATATCGGTTTACATGCAATAATCGTAAAGGCGTTTCCATAAACATTATATAAGTTCGATATCAATATTTCGTTTATCTCGCCTCAATACCTGAGACTGGTACTTTGCATTTTCCTTTTGATATACCTGTATCCTTTGTATTAAGCTTTTTACCTCATCTGTACTTTCTTCATTCATAAGCATTTCCTTTTCCTCAGAAGAAAGATAAGCCAACAACTCCTTTATATCGCCCGAGCGGAGCCTCTGTATAATGTTGTCTTGAGTCTTATAGGAATTACTGTCTATCCATGAAAGATTGTTGCCATATTCAAAACATGCCCCTCTGCTGCGGGCAAATTCTTCTATTTGCTGCGCGAGCTTACCTTCGGCTGAATTTCTATTGTGAACAAATTTATATTCATCTATAAATCTTTTAACCTGACAGCCGATACTGTTACCTCTATTGTTCTTATTAAACTCGCCTCTTTTATAAGCCTCAATACATTCATTCAATTTATTGAGTGAGTAACAACTGAATACCCGCATTAAAACATCAGAGAACCTTTCGGCAATATAAGGCTCATATTCCCTCGCAATCTGCATAACCTTGCTTAATGCACTTTCGTATTCCTTCTTTACTGCCAATGTCTTTTGGGATACGTTGGTTATGCCCATATAATTCAGTTTTCTCAATTCGAATTCTAAACTCGACAAATTCTCAAACACTTGGCTTGCCATAACTCACTCGCCTCATGTGTGTCAAATTGACACGCAATTATTCTTTAACTATTGTTTTGTCAGAACGATTCTTTTTTATGTTTACGTCAAAGTTTTCTTCCTTCAGTACCGGAGCCTCATTAACGATTTCGACATTGCGTATGAGCCATGCTTTGCTAACAAATCCGTAAACCGCATCTACCGTATATCCCGAATTTTCCTTACCCGCACCTTCAATCTGAACATTTCGTACCATGCTGGTAGGGAAGACAGCAGGTTTTTCAAGTTGGATTTCAAGCATTGACCCTGAACCATTCCATTCATTGAACAAGCCAATGGTTGCGTCTTTAGAAATGGATATATAATTATTTTCATGAGCAATGTTATCAAGCAAATTCAAGAGGTTTTCGCCTCTTGCCGTAACCAAAGCGGTTAATTCCGCCATGCAGTAGCTTTGTTCCCTTAGTTCATCTACTACGCTTCTTACAAACACACTGTCATTAATACGGTCTTCCTTTAATGACTTAAAAACCTCATGGACATCATATCCTTGTTGCCGGATAAGGTAGGTGAGAGCATTGTTATCGACATCTTCAAAGAGAGGAATTAAGCTCATATCGCAGTTGCGTTCATATGGAGTTGCGAACATCAAATTAATGCGATAATCATAGTCCAAAAAATCTTTAATGTCATAGTTGATACCCTCAAAACCACCAACTTCTAAAATCTCATAATCATTCATGCCGTCTATTAGGGCTTCAAATGATGACTGAAGTTCTTCGGATTCATATTGTATGTTATTTTTGATTTCGTGTAACAATTGCTTTTCTTCTAAATCGAAGTAGTATGCATTGATATCTGCAAACATTGCCTCTAAATAGTCCTTAAAAGTTTCGTAATCATTATTATTGCTTTTTGCAATATTGCAGTATTCATTGAATGCTTTTAAGATAAATTGAGGGGGAATCCGGTCATCATAACCGGATGGAGAAATAGTTATAGCCATATTGCCATATGTAAGATTTTTAATTTGTTCTCTAAGCCATTCCCGCGCAGCATCTAAGTCTTCTTTATTTATGGGCTCCGGGAGCTCATAAATTATTGAATGCAATGCATCCACGATAGAATCTTTATCATCTATATCATTTATTTTTCCAAGTGCCTTCAACTTGTTTAATTCACTTTCATCCATTGTAAATTGTATAAACTGAGTTTTCCCCATTACAACCACCTTCCAAAATAATTACTTAAAATACAAAAAGCAGGTATCGGATGTCCGTACCTGCAATATATTTACATTCATGGCATTGACCGACTTTCCTTAAAAAAGGTGCTACCGCATTAGCCTATCTTCAACTGAGTACATTATAACACATATTGTGTACATATTGCAAGCGTTATTCCGAAAATAATTCGTTATATTATGGAAAACTAATATATGTCACACGATATAAACCCTGAAAAACACCTACCTTAAATGCAAAACTTACGACAATAATAAATAAGACATGCGCCCATGTTAAAATTTTACTTGCATGACTGCCAGAAGTAATTGTCCCCAAGCGCCAATGTCTTATACCAAAAGCAAAAGGAACCCCAGAAGGGTTAAATAAATCAAGATAAATATGCGATAAACAACCAACCAACAAACATACGAGAGGAGGAAAGTATAAATAGGAGACAATTAAACCAGCAATATAAATAAGGGGGTCATGCATTATGCCACGATGCTTAACATAGCCTCTTCCTGCAAGATTACCTATAGCTGCAATAAAATTACTTATCGGAGCAGTCAATCTACCAACATGGCTGACAGGATTATCAATATCCGGCAATACTCCACCCAGAATACCACCAAGAATAAATAAAGTTGAAAACTCAGAAGTGGCATGAATATT
>JAAYKZ010000133.1 GCA_012522165.1 Clostridiales bacterium | reverse complement strand
GTTTAAATCCAGTAAATTTTTACAATGTTTCTTAACTAAACATTATTTTGCACAAAGGTGTGATTACATATTCAGTTAAAGATTTTGTAATACATAAGAAATTAATAGTATAAAAGATAAGATTAATCTATTGTGATAGTTATGTAATTAGTGCCATGGTTTTTATAATAGCTATTTTACGTTAGCTTCATGCTGATTTAGGGAAAACTAAAAGCAAATTTTCTTATCAAAATCAAAGAGGTACTCACGTATCAATAGTTATTTTTATAAGGTATTGAATTGGCACACTAAGTTTAGCTTATAAGGGATAATACGCTTATAAAATGCAAATATTATAAATAGAATTCAACAATTTTAAAGGAGGCTAAAAATGAATAACAAGCATATGACCATGAGTGAATTGAAGAATCATATAGTAGAGTTTTTGAAAGACCGCAGTCAAGGATCCCTCGCTACATGTGTAGACCATATACCTAGAAGCAGCCCTGTGCGTTATTTTTTAGGAAACAATATGAATATCTATATTCTATCAGCAGGAGGAGAAAAATTTAATTTTATTGAACGCAATCCAAAGGTCTGCCTTTTAGTTAATACCGATTATGTTGACTTTAGACAGATTAAAGGAGTCCAAATTTTTGGTAAGGCTGTTACAAGTTTGCAGGAGCCTCGTCTATTTGATGAAGCACAACAGCAATGTAGGATGTTAGATGGAAGTAAACCCCAAATGAACGACTTAATGGTAATTAAAGTAATACCTGAAGAGATTGTTTATCTTAATTCCCTTGGAGATGGAGATAGAACAAAACAATTTTTAAAACTGAACAAGGCAGTTGATGAAAGCAATGAATATAGAGCAGCAAAAAAATTTTAATAGACCGCCTGAGTCCTATTGGATAGCAACCACAGAGCCTACTAACTATCCTACTCTAAATGAGGATATTAAGGTCGATATATTAATTGTAGGCGGGGGCTTTGCTGGTATTGCCTGTGCCTATCAGCTAGTTAATGAGGGATTTAACATAGCTATTCTAGAAGGTAATCGTATTTTAAATGGAGCCACTGGCTATACAACAGCAAAGATAACCTCACAGCATGAGCTTATATACAATAAAATTCAAAATCAAATGGGCAGAGAGTTGGCACAGCAATATGCCGATGCCAACAAATATGCTATTAAAGAAATAAAAAGAATAGCAGATCAGCATAATATTGAATGTGATTATGTATCTGAGCCAGCTTTTGTATTTACTCAGCAGGATAAGTATATTCAAAAGATAGAAGATGAGGTGCAAACAGCTACAGATTTAGGAATCAATGCGGCCTTTGTTGATGAAATCCCCTTTAAGTTACCCATAAAAGCAGCCCTTCGCTTTGATAATCAGGCCAGGTTCCATCCACGGAAATTTACTCTAGGTTTGGCAAAATATATAGATGAGAAAGGTGTACAAATATATGAAAATAGCAGGGCTGTAGATATTGAAGAAGATAATGATGGCTATATAGTGACTACAGATAAAGGAAAAAAAGTTACTTCAAAAAAAGTAATAATTGCCTCCCACTATCCTTTCTATAACAAACATGGAATGTATTTTTCTAGAATATATGCTGAAAGAGCATATGTTCTTGCTATAAAAGCAAAAGAAAAATACCCGGGAGGTATGTATATAAATATTGATGATCCTGCCCGTTCCCTTCGAAATCAAAACACCGAAGATGGTGAGCTTATATTAGTTATTGGTGAACATCATAAAACAGGCCAGGGCAGGTCAATGGTCAAACACTATGAAGCTTTGGTAGACTTTGCAAATAGTCTATTTACGGTAGAAGATATACCCTACCGATGGTCTACTCAAGACTGCATGACTTTGGACGGTATACCATACGTGGGAAATTTTACATCAAATACTCCTAATCTTTACATTGCCACAGGCTTTCAGAAATGGGGCATGACCAACAGCATAGTTTCATCACTACTTCTTAAAGATTTAATAGTACATGGAGAAAGTCCGTGGCAGGATGTCTATAATCCATCACGCAAAACCATTATTGCATCGGCTAAAACTTTTATAGTGGAAAATTATAATGTAGCTGAGCAACTCATCGATGGAAAATTAGAGCAATTACCAAAACAAGTAGATCTAAAGCCTGGCGATGCTAAAGTTCTTAGGATAGATGGAAAAAGAGTTGGAGCTTATCGTGATAGACAGGGGGATTTGCATTTGGTTAATACTACTTGTACCCATATGGGATGCGAACTCAATTGGAACTCTGCAGAAGAATCTTGGGATTGCCCCTGTCATGGTTCCCGATTTACTTATGAAGGAAAGGTAATTTCAGGTCCTGCCGTAAAGCCATTAAAAGCTACCAACGATGTAAATACTATAGAAAAATTATTTACTGAAGATTTTTAAGATCATAATTAACTCACAATATGCTTTTTAGTGATAGGTTGTTCAAAAAATAGGATAAATAATAAGAATAAAAAAGCGGGCTATCCACTTGAGAAATTAAGAGAATAACCCGCTTTTTAATTTATCTCTAGTTAAGTCCTAATTCTTTCCTCTTTTTCTCAATATGATCAACATAAATTTGAACAGTCTTTTCTGCATCCATTTCCACTACTATTTTACCCAGTCCCAAAGTTTCTGTGGTCTCAGTTAAATTTTTTACAACAAGATCGCTACCTGTTATTGAAGGAACTGGGGCTATATGAACAAGCCATCCTAACGCTACGGCAGTACATGCATCAGCTACTGCTTTTTGTTCTAGATATTCCGGTGCACCAATTACTAAAGGTAGTTTATTAGTATCTACGTCTAGAGCATCAGCTAGCTCCTTGGCAGTATGGGTCATCTTGCCAATATCTACACAGGCCCCATAGGATAGTACTGGTGGTATTCCTAGTTGCTCACAAACTGCCTTTAGTCCTGCACCACACTCCTGGGCAGCATTGGGATGGGCAAGTCCTGTATATTCCATAACTGCCGAAGTGCAACCTCCTGACAATACAAGAATATTATTTTTAATCAATCCCTTGGCTATTTTGAATATATTGCTTCCACCTTGGCCGTATCGTGCAGTAGTACATCCTACTATTGTTGCGATACCTCTAATATTTCCCTTGGCGATTTGTTCTATTAAGGGATCAAAGCTTCCTCCTAAAGCTTTCTTTACAGATTCTGTACTAAAGCCCACCATACAGTCGGAAACATGGGAAGGTATATAAATTTTCCTATTTTCAGCTTTACGTTTTTTAAAAGCCTCAATTGCCATCTCGAGAGCTATTGCTGCCTGCTCACTCATTTTTTCAGGTATAAAATCTAAGGTTTCCGTACCTTGTAGCTTAATAACTGGATGGGTGCTTAAAAGTTTAGTGCCAAAACGTTTTGCAAAGAGAGGCATAGTAGGCACTGTACAGTTATAATCAAACATAAACAGGTCAACTGCCCCTGTAGCTAGTAAGTATTCCTGGGATAGCCATTCTCCTTCTTGTCCCCCATATCCTTTTTGGTTATGGGTTCCCTCATAGTTAATGAGTTGCTGACCTTCACAAACATGTCCAAGAATTTGAATGCCCTCTGCTCCTGCATCTTTGGCTTTTTGCTGCCATTCATGGGTAGAAGCTAAGTCAATTGCCACATGGGCTAGTAGGGGCATGTGCCCATTAGTGACTATGTTTACCATATTTTCTTTTAATAGCCCCATATTTTGTTGCTTAATTTGTATCTCTTGAGTACCCATTAGAATTTCCTGAATTATATCTAATAAAAACAATCCCTGATATTCATTGGCGATACCTAGACGTACGCTGTTTAGTAGAAAATCTACAGGGTCAGAGGAGAAGTTTGTCATACAACGGGTCTGAGCATATGCTACTTCACTGTAGCCACCACCGGGAAACAAACCCAGCTTTCGCCATAGCTCCTTTCTTCTAGTTGGAGCAAAAGCTTCTACTGCTTTGGATTCAACGTGATGAGGTGAATGGATATCGTCCATGACCCACTGGGCAAAATCTACTGCAATCTTTTCTATAGGTTGATTTATATTCAATCCTACCATATCGGCGTATTTTTTAAGTTTTTCAGGGTCACGGATTTTAAGTCCACTTTCAGGATGTTCTCCAGCAGCTTTTAAGGTTCTGGCAGCTTGATGACAGTGGAATATATTGGCCGATGTACCTATGGTGACATGACGATAGACAAAGTTTCTAGCAACCATGGTATGAGCATCTACACCGCATACTCCCCTTGGGGCTTTTTTACTGATACGACAAGGTCCATTAGCGCACAGCTGGCAGGATAATCCTTCTATGCAAAATTTACACTGAGTAGGCTGTTGCTCACTGAATCTATCGAAAACATTTGTCATCCCTGCATTATGTACTACTTGATACATTTCTCTCATAGCAGGGTCAAGTATAACATTTAAAGGATAGCCCTCTTTAGGCTGATCTCCCTTTGCTATATGTTCTCTTTGCCATTTATGTACCTCTTCCATGCTTGGCATTTTATCAATATTATTGTAGTCAATATTTATTCTTTTGTAGATGTCTTGGTGTAATTCAGGATCATTATAATCTTCATTAGTTAAACTAGCTGCAAAAGTTTTCTGATCTCCTCTCATCCTTTGGGCACTTTGCTCATAAGATTTTTTAATATCAATATCAGACATGTAAAAAACCTCCTACATTTAAAATCACAGTTTCTACACTATTTTTTGTTGTAGGAGGCTTAAATATTCTTTATGGTGTTTTTTCTCTTTTCATAAAAAATATACCTATAAACATCATTAGTGGAAAAATCATGCCTGTCAATAATCCTACCTTTAATCCTAATTGCTCTGAATCCAGGTTAGCTGCTTGTCCAAAGGCTAATAGCCTATGGGATTTTTGAGCTAAATCAGATACCAAACCTGCCGTCCAAGGTCCAAGAGAGGCACCAATGTCTCCAAATACAGCAAGCATGCCAAACATTACTGTCCCTCCATTAGGGAATCTTTCGGCTGATAAACTGAGTGTGCCTGGCCACATTAGGCTGACAGATAATCCGCAAAGGGCACAGCCCAATAATGCCATAATGGGAAGCTGAACAAAAATAGTTACTCCATAGCATAGGATACATAGAATGCTAGATGCCATTAGAGCTTTTCTAAGATCAATCTTGTGGCCACAAATTCCATAAATAGTTCTTCCAGAAGCTTGAAAAAAAGCAAATAAGGCTGGTCCTAATAAATCACCTGCTAGCTTAGAAACCTTTAATCCTTTTTCTGCGAATAGTGAAGACCATTGAGACATGGTTAACTCAGATGCTCCAGCGCTCATCATTAATACTAGAGCAATAATAAATAAATGAGAGGATAGTAGTCCTTTAATAGGAATTCTTTCCTCCTCTGAGATAATAGGCATAAGGGGAACTCTCATAAATTTAAATAGATTATATGCAGGTATTATAGCCCATAGTATAGGTAATATATTCCATACATGATTTCCAAAAATCTTTATTATTAAAGTGGTGATAAAAACTACAGCTAATTGTCCCCAACAATAGAAAGAATGAAGCAAGCTCATTGCCGATGCCTTTGCATCGCCGGGTAAGGATTCTACAATTGGGCTAATTACAACCTCGATTAACCCACCGCCGGTAGCATAAATAATTACAGCAATGGCGAGGCCTGTGTATGCATTTGGAAGTAACAAGGGTAAAACACCTAAACCTACCAATCCAAAAAAGGCAAAAAAATGGGCTAAAACCGCAGCACTTTTATAGCCTACCCTATCCACATACTTAATAGCCAATATATCTGTTATAATTTGAGTAGTAAAGTTAATTAATATGAGTCGCCCAATTTTCTCAAAGGATATACTAAAATTATCGTGAAATATAACAAAGAGTAGAGGTGCAAGATTATTTACTATTGCTTGTGTAATATAACCTAGATAACATGCGTGCAACGTGTCTTTGTATGTAGCTTTCAACTTATTTCCTCCTGTGGTTTTGCTTTAATTTTTTCTGTGATATTATTTCAGATACTATCGTTTATCAAAAAGAGTTTCAAGATGGCATCTGGTATATGAAATCTTTCATCATTTATTAGTAACTCTTGTAGTTCGTTATTATAACCCTGGTTATTCTTAAATTCTAAAACTTGTTTATGGGTATTTTCCATTTTTCTATCTAATTCAGCTGCAGATTCAGCTGCTTCTTTTAGCTGGCTAATTAAATCTTCAGGTACATCCCTATCATATTTGTAATAGATCTTATGCTCTAGACTAGCCCAAAAATCCATTGCAATAGTTCGAATTTGAATTTCCACACTTACATTTTCTACCCTATCAGACATAAATACAGGAACTTTTACCACTAGGTGCAAGCTCCGATAGCCGTTGGGTTTTGGTTTTTTTATATAGTCCTTACACATGATGACTTGAATATCTTCTTGTTTTGCAAGCATTTCGCTTATCTTGTATATATCTGAAACAAAGGAACATATTATTCGAATTCCAGCAATATCATGGATATTTTCTTTTATAGAAGATAATGAAAGCTCATAGCCTTTTCTATAAACCTTCTTTAAAATGCTTTCTGGGGTTTTTAGCCGAGTTTTTACATGCTCTATGGGATTATATTCATGGGTGTAGTTAAACTCTTGATTTAAAATATCTATCTTGGTTTTGACCTCATCCATAGCGAATTTATAAGACATCATAAAACGAGTAAACTCTTGCTTTAGTTCTCTTATTTGTTCCAGATCAAGGGGCTTATCGTTTCTCATAACATTAACTCCTTTAGTTATCTTCCTGTATAACCGTAATAATTATATCATATGCGCTTATTTAAATTAAGATTAAGTCTATATAATGGTGTAAAAAGAAAAAT
>JAAYKZ010000015.1 GCA_012522165.1 Clostridiales bacterium | reverse complement strand
CTATTAATTAACATTGTTTTCAACATATTATACAAATATTTTAAAAATAAAGTCGAGAAATGGCAAAATTGCAAAAAAGAGAAATAAACCAATACAATGAGTGTGGTAATGCAACTATTTTGTTTTTGTTTCGTCTTATATGTTGAGGTGAAAAGCATGAAAAAATTTTTATTAATAATATTTTTACTTATAGGAATTATATCTAGCGGTTGTACAAAAATAGCAGTTCCACCCAGGGATAAGACTGATGGTCTAAAACCTACAGAATATGAGAGTGTTAATGATCTTGAAGGGGTTATTATGACCGTTAAAGAAGATTCGGTTTCGTCTACTGGTTTAGTAGTAATCTTTGAGAACGATTTACAAAAAGAGTGTATCTATAGTGAATCTTTTTTATTGGAGGAAAAGATTAATGATAAATGGTACCAAGTGCCAGTAGTTATTGAAGGGGATTATGGTTTTGATGACGTTGCTTATCCATTAAATTTGGGGGATAAGGGAGAATGGCAGGTTAATTGGGAATGGCTATACGGCAGCCTTGATAAAGGGGAGTATCGGATTATAAAAGATATATTAAATTTTAAAGAAAAGGGTGAATTTGACACCCATTATTTGGCGGCAGAGTTTACTATAGAATAAAGAAGTTATAAGGAATGGGCTGCCTTTTTGATTTCCTTTATTAGCTTACCTTTAACAAAAGGTTTATTTTGAATAGTACACATCATTTACTCTGTCTTGAAGGTAAATATTGGTGTAATGGAATTTTGAGGTATCTTGGTATAGTTTATACCCTTGATCTAGGCAGTCAGAGCAGGCATCCATGGGAATGGTTATGGCAAATATATGGTATCCTGTATCGCTTTGGGAATCGATTGTATTTACTCCTGAGCATTTTTTGCAAATTTTAAAGTTCTGGGTTTGATTTTCCAGTATTCCATCGGTATCATAATAGATTTGTCTAGCTCTTTGTATATTATCCTTACCCTTAACTATATCTGCTCTTAATTTCTCGCGGTTTTGCCACCGCTTGTAAATCATATGAGATAACTTTTTAATATATTCGGTAATATCTGATGGTTGCTTTAATTTATCCTTATCATAATCAGGCTCTTTTACATGGGAGTAATCAATACCCGCCATGGCCAATATTATTCCTAAGTTGATATAGGGCAGGGCTCCTTCAATAGAGTAACCTCCTTCTAGGATGGCCATATGAGGATTTAATTTATCATTTAGCTTAGCATAGCCTTGGGCGGTAAAGTTCATATTGGTTAGGGGATCAGTGTAATGATTATCTTGTCCAGCAGAATTAATAATAATGTCTGGCTTATATTCATCTAATATAGGTAGAACTACATTGTCCAATACATATAAGAACCCTTCTTCTCCAGTACCAGGAGGCAAGGGTATATTTATATTGTAGCCATAAGCACTAGGTCCACCAAATTCATCAAGGAAACCTGTGCCGGGATAAAGGGTTCTTCCATCCTGATGAAAGGATATAAACAGAGTATTTTTGTCATTCCAATAGATGTCCTGGGTACCGTCTCCATGGTGACAATCAGTATCTACAATAGCCACCCGCAAATCCTTATTTTGTTGCCTTATTCTCTCTATCATAACTGCTTCAATATTGACTATACAAAAGCCCCTATCCCCATATACCACCCTTTGAGCATGGTGGCCTGGGGGTCGAACCAGGGCAAAAGCTTTATCCACATCACCATCCATTACAGCTTCAAAAGCTTTGATGGCACCTCCTGCTGAAATAAAATGGGACTTAGTAAGTCTAGACTTTACATCAGGGACACAAAAATGTACTCTTTGAATATCCTTTTCGGTAGCTATAGCAGGATTATAGAAGTATATTCCTTCAATATCTTCTATTCCTTCCTCAAAGATCTGATCCTGAGTATAAAGGAGTCTTTCCTCTCTTTCAGGATGAGTAGAGCTAATAGCCCAATCAAAAGCAGGGAAGAAAACAAGACCTAATTTATTTTTTGCTTTAATCATTTTTATCACCTTTTACTTCTCCAATAAGTCCTGGCTTTATCTGAGCCTTAATTCTTATATTTTTTCCACTGGTAAAAAATCCCCTTACCATATTAAAAACACTTTCTTCGATTATTTCAGTTTCTATTTCATCTTTTGCGGCACCTAGAGAAACAGCCCGCTCTATAAGTATCTCGATAGCCCTCTGCCTAGCTGAGTCTAATCCGTAGTTTCTATTTATTTTTTCATATACCCCCATTTCCGGTACAGATAATATGCCTTGTGAGGTATCTGCTATCAAGGTGATGTCTGTAGTAATTTTGGCCAAGGCTGCGCCTATGGCATTAGCCACATGATAGTGTTTTGGAAAATAGCAAGGCAGGTTAAACTTCTTTTCTAGTATAGGCTGCATGAATTTAGCTGGCCCACCTATCATGTTTATTAGCTGGGGCTTAATTTTTTTGCCATATAATAATTCCTTAACAGTGTATACAGGCTTACTATTTATTTGGGCAAGCAACCTATCAACCTCATTTTTAATCATATCTCCCATGGTATCTAGGATTTTTTGTGCTGTATCCTTTATTGACAAATTAAGTTCTTTGCTTAACAGTTTCATTGCTTCAATGGCTTTTTCCCTATTGCCAATTTTCATCTTGTCTAGGGCTATAAGTGCATCTGTAGGAGTAGCTTTGGGGCCGCCTAAGGCATAGGGAGGACCTTCTCTGTTTGGACCTATTTTAAGCCGCCCGTTTGTTATCTCAATACTGCTGTCTCCGCCTAAACCTATAGAATGGCTATAAAGTGCCCTAACCAATGTTTTATAAGATCCTATTTCTATGCCCAAAGGTTCAAAAAGAGGTAACCCGTCAGCTAAAAAGAAAATATCAGTAGTTGTGCCGCCTATATCTAAAAGCAGGGCATCTTTGTCAGTGTGCAGCAGAGCATTAATGCCCATAAAGCTAGCTGCTGGGCCTGAAAGAATAGTTTCAACAGGCCGCTCTTGGGCTGCAGAAAGGCTAGTAGTTCCTCCATCAGCTTTTAGAATGTATAGTGGGGCACCTATTCCTTCTCTTTCCATGGATTTCTTGATATCATTAGAAAAATTCTTAAAGGTATGGTAGATTGCCGCATTTAGGTAGGATGTAAATACTCTTCTTGGGAAGTTAAGCTTGCCTGATAGGTTATGACCCATGGTAATAGAAGAGAAATGTTTCTCTAGGAGTTCTTTTATCTTTAGTTCATGACTAAAATTTCGTGTACAGAACTTAGTTACCACGGCACAGGAATCTATATTTCTTTCCTTAAACAGTTCAATTGCTTTGTCTATTTCTTTTTGGTCTAAATCCTTTACTAACTTACCCCTATGATCAACATATCCAGAAATAAAAACATTTTCATCTCCACATGCCAAATAATCATTGGGCAGGCCGGGACCATTTTGGATAATCATGCCCACGGGAGATGTTTTATTTTCTACAATGGCATTAGTTGATACAGTGGTGCTTAAATTGATTCTCTCTATATTTTCTTTATCATGCCTAGAAAAAAGCTCCTCCAAAGCAGTCCAAATGGATTCAAATAAATGTTCATGGTTAACTGGCCTTTTAATAGTGTCTATAATATTACCTTTCTCTATAATAACTGCATCGATATTGGTACCACCAACATCAAGACCAACAATCAACTTAATGCCTCCTTAATTGATTATCTAAACCTATAATATCATTATATCCTAGATTGTTACAAAATCAATTAATGTGAAAAACATGAATAGATCTAAAGACAAGCCTATACCAGACTATAAAATATTATTCAAAGTGATTAGATAAAAATATTCTAGAAAACATTAAGACCTGATAGTGATATAGACATAGCTATTTATTTAGAAGAAGAAATGAAGGCTTAAAACACATAGGGTTCATAAGCCATAGGTATGCCGCATCCTTTGGCCACAGTTTCATCTATGGCTATTAGATCATCTCTACTTACCTGAGCAAATGAAGTTTTGCCCAGGGCCCTAATCCCATCTGCAATTTCCAGGTTGCATGCCTCCAGAAAATTATTAAGGCTTTCGGCCCCTTTTTGGATATCAAAATCACTGGAGTAATGGGCATTGTACCATACTAATGTGGTAGGCGGTTCAAAGGGTAGGGCTTTATTTAGTTGGGGATGAGATACGGCAAATAGGGCTATTGAACCTATATAACAGGCATCTGCCCCCAAAGCTTTTGCTTTGAGGATATCTCCAGGGGTACGGATTTTACCCGATGCAATAAGGGATACTTGATCAGCATAGCCATTATTCTATATCCATTGAGCAGCGCGATGTATAGCGAAAACTGTGGGCACCCCGAAATCATCCTGAAGTATAGGGGGAGAACCTTTAGAAGCGGCTTCAGCCCCATCAATAGAGATAAAGTCTACACCGCTGGAGCATAAGTACTCTAGATCCTTTTCAAGATATTTACCAGCACCAATTTTGGCGCCAATGGGAACACCACCAGTTATATTCCTAAGCTTTTCAATTAATATTGGTAGATCTTCAGGCGATTGGACTTCAGGTTGTTTAGAATGGGCTACAATATCCTTGCCCTTGGGTATCCCGAAATCTTTGCGGAGTTGCCTGTCAATAAGTTGGCTTTTTACAATGTGTCCAACTCCAGCATAGGCACCTTGGCCAAATTGAATTTCTATTGCATCACAATTTCTAAGTATTTCTGGAGTTTTACCCCAATCTCCACGGTTATACTGGTATATTAGTATACCTGCTTCCTCTCTTTCTTCAGGCAAAAAGGGACCTGCTCCACTGTTGGTGGCAATCCCTGCCATTGTAGCACCTCTTGCCAGGGCTATTTTTACTTCCTTACTAAGAGCAACGCCATATGCCATAGGAGCAATCAATATGGGCATCTTGATGGTAAAGGGCTTCACTGCCATTTTACCAATGGTGACCTGGGTATCAATTTCTGTAAGGGTATCGGTAGGCATTGTATGAAATTGGGCAATATCGAATTTTAAACTATCCAGGCTAGGAAACTTTGCTATAGTACCCATGGGCCTTTCCAAAAGCTTTGGTTCATTTGCTCGTAGGTTGGTTTCCACGGCTACTTGGGGAGTCATTCGCATAGTGGATGAAACCAACTCCCAGAGGTTTTCATCATATAGATCCTTGCTAAGAATATTGTAAAAGCGGTCACTGATCTTATTGGCAATAGTACGAGCAATTAAATTAGCACCAGCTGCACCTATCATGGCAGCACCTGCACCCAGCATAGCTATGGTTTTTAACTTTTTCTTATCTATATTTAAATTAATTTTCAAGCCCTTTCACCTTTCTTCAATGCATTATAGCAGACAAAGTTATTTCTATGATCTAATGAATGTGTTATAATAGCAGTTGGATATAAAAACCATTTTTTATTACTAATACTCTAAGGTATAGTATGCGAAGAGAAATATTTATCATTCAATTAGTCATTATAGAATTTATTGTAATTACTAGAACCAGGAAATGAAGTAAAAAGGGGAGTGTTGTCATGAGTAAAGTATATTTTATAAGAAATTCCAACTCAGATTATAATCAGCTTGGGAAAGATGCCTTGAGACTTTTGAAAAAGATAGTCACTGAGACTGGATATAAATTTGAAAAAGAGGTGCCCATAAAGGTCCACTTTGGTGAGAGAGGTAATAAAACCTTTATTCCTCCGGTATGCTACAATGAAATAATTAATTATTTGAAAGAAATGGGAGTATCTCCTTCCTATATTGAAACTAATGTACTTTATAGAGGGTCTAGGACTAACAAGGAAAAACATATTGAAACAGCAAAAGCCCATGGCTTTACACAAATTCCAATTATAATAGCAGACGGCGATATAGGAACAGAGTATGATGAAATAGAAATAAATAAAGAGTATATTAAAAAATGCAAAATAGGAAAAGCATACGGCAGGTTCAAGCAATTTATCGTTATGAGCCATTTTAAAGGTCATGCGGAAGCTGGCTTTGGCGGTGCTATAAAACAACTTGGTATGGGATTTGCTGCTAGAGGAGGAAAACTAGAGCAGCATTCTGGTATATCCCCTGTAGTGCATTCACACAAATGTATCACATGCGGTGTTTGTGCTAAAAAATGCGACTTTGATGCTATAGAGATTTTAGAAACCGCTGTAATTGATGAAAAGAAATGTAGTGGCTGTGCTGGCTGTATTGCTGTATGTCCAGAGGGTGCCATTAGAATTGTTTGGGGCGGATCACATTTTCGTGAGAAGCTTGCTGAATATGCTTATGGTGCTTCTAAGGATAAGGATATCATATACATTTCTTTTGTCCATAATATTACTGAGCACTGTGACTGTGCTGGCAAACCTATGAAGCCAATTACTGATAATATTGGTATTCTTGCATCAAAAGATCCTGTTGCTATAGATACAGCCTGCTTAGACTTAGTACAGAAAAATAGTGGAAGAAAGCTTTTTGATAAAGGAAGAGACGTTCTTAGGCATGCAGAGAAAATTGGGCTAGGAAAAATGCAATATGAGCTTCTTGAGATTTAAAAGATTTAAAGGGGAGATTGAAATTGATAGAAGTGAAAGGTTTAACAAAAAAATAGGGTTTATTAACCTTTATCAGCATATTACTGAGCATGATTGTTCTTATACTTATTTCAAGTGGTAATGGTTCTGCACATTTGGATGTAATTTTTGTAGGAGGAGTATTAACCACTATATTCTGAATATTGATAGGGATCATAGTGGGCTTATTATCAAAAAATCAAATGGCTACTGGAGTGGTTGGTATGCCAATTTATATGGCTTTACTACTAATACCTATGCTAGGCAGTATGGGCTCATCCACTTTGAATAAGATTGCCAAGGTTTTGCCTACGTATTATTATAATGACATGCTTTATTTAGCCCTTAGTGGTAATGAAGGAAAGAAAACTCTATTAGACATGATGCCCCAAGTTGGGATTTTATTTGGGAGCATAATAGTAGCCTTAGGACTCTTGGTATTTGTTTATAGAAAAAAGGGCTAGAACAGTAGAAGTATATAGAAATGGATGGAGTTTAAATGAAATACAGCAAGATAAGAAGAGCTAAATTTATTGACAGACCCAATAGGTTTATTGCCAATGTGGAAATAGACGGAAAAAGAGAAGTGGTGCATGTAAAGAACACTGGCAGGTGTAAGGAAATCTTTGTTGAAGGAACCACTGTTATATTGGAAGAAGGGAAAAACCCCAATAGAAAAACAAAATATTCTATAATCGGTGGATACAAAGGTCATCTTTTAATAAACACCGATTCCCAAGTACCCAATACAGTGGTATACGATGCTATTGTCAACAATAAAATACAAGAGATACAAAATATCACCCATATAAAGAGAGAGGCTACTTTTGGAAATTCCCGCTTTGATATTTACTTTGAAAAGAAAAATGAAAAAGGATTTATAGAAGTTAAAGGCGTAACCTTAGAACATGAAGGTATATGCAAATTTCCTGATGCTCCTACTAAGAGAGGGGCAAAACATATTTATGAGCTAATAGAAGCAAAAGATCAAGGATATCAAAGCTACATATTCTTTTTAGTTCAAATGGAGGGCATGAAATATTTTATGCCCAATGATGAGACCGATCCTGAGTTCGGACAGGCCCTTAGGTTAGCCTATGAGCATGGTGTTGAAATTTTAGTGTACGACTGCATAGTTAAAGAAGATGAGATACACATAGGGAAAAAGCTGGATTATATAATAAAATAATTATCCCTTCTCAAGAAATCCAAGAAAATAGGAGCTAATTAACATTAAATGGCTATATAAATCTTTAGTAATTGAATTAAAGGTGTTATAATAGGGTATATGTGTAATGATTTTCTAAATTATGATTATTGAAAAGAGGACAAGTGTAAATAGAACTGATAACTGTTTAAATTTATTGAAGGGATGAAAGGGAATGAAATTAAAGCTATCCAATATGATAAAGATTTTTATATCCTTAATGCTAATAATATCTATTATCTGTCCCAGCTATATGAATAGCACATCTATAGCGCAAGGAGAGGTTACGTCTTCGGAAGAGCTGGTCGGAGATGGAGAAAATAAAATAGATGGCAAATATTATGTTCCACCGCAATCTGATTTTATGATAAATTATACCATAAATAATGGAAGTGACATTAATATAACCCAGATAAAAGTTTATGAAACACTAATTGGAGGGGATCGTGACAGGGTTGGTGAAACAATTTTCCAACCAGACAAACCAATTGTGCCTGGCCAAAGCAATACTTTTAGTGGGGAGAAATTTAAGGCTGAAAAAGGCGTTACATCTTATACCCTTAAATATACTATTGAGTATATGGAGGAAGGCAGCGATCATTGGATTCCATTGAAAAGTGGACAACAGGAAATATCTATACTTTCTACTGATATAAAAGTTATCTATAAGGCCAGTACAGGGGGTCCCATAACTCCGGGACAAGAGGTTACTTATACTGCTGAATTACAGTCTGTAGCTAGTGTACCCATAGAAAATATTTTAGTAAAGGATAGTGTCCATGGTGAAATAGGAGTAATACCAGTTTTAAATCCAGGAGATAGGGCCACTGTATCAAAAGCTTTTAAACTAGATAAAACTACAAAAAGTCACCCTATTCTCACTTTTAACAATCCCTTAGATGACAGTAGAAAAACCGTACATGCAGAAAATGCTTTTTTAGAGGTTGTAGTAGAGGAGCAACAAGTAGAAAAGCCTTTGGTAATACAAGGGCAGGTTAATAAATCCACAATTGCCCCCAACGAACAGGTAGATTTTGGTCTAAGTGTTATAAACAAAGGTAATAGGGCCTTAACCAATGTAAAACTGGTGGATTGGACAGGCAAAGAAGTACTGTATAAAGATGTGCTTGCTCCTGGCAAGGAGGTAGCTGTAATCTATACCGCAAGAGTGGAGCCTGGAGTAGATTACACCTTTAAAGCAACTGCTGTAGAAGAAGGTACAGGCAGGAATGTGGAGGATTCTTATTCTGTAAGCTTTTCTGGTTTAGAAGCAGAGCTTCAAATAATCAATAAAGTAACACCTGAAGAGATTGGTGTAGGAGATACGGTCACAATAGAATATGTCCTTAGAAACACAGGCAAGACTACGATGGTGGATATAGTAGTTGAAGAGCCGGAGTTTGGTGAGGTTGCTAGATTCAATGAACTAAAACCTGGTCAAGAGGAGACCTTCTCCATTGACAGAATTATTGAACATGATACTAGCAGCCATCCTAGGGTATATGCCAAAGACAAGGAAACCGGACATAGTTATGAGTTTCATGGTAATTTTATCGAGATACTAATTAATGCTATTGAAGCTCATCCTTTATTGACTATTAGGCTAGCTACAGAACCTAAAGTATTGTCTGAGCCAGGAAATGTAGATCTTGTGTGCACTGTTATTAATGAAGGAGATATAAAAATTGACAATATTGAGTTGATATTAAATGAAAGATCACTTTATATAGGCAGTATCCTAACATTGGAGCCAGGTGATCAAGAGACCCTTACACTGCCTGGTCTTAGTATAGAGGAAGATACATCCTTTACCGTTACAGCAAAAGGTATGACCTATGATGGGCAAGAAGTAGAATTTACAAGTGAACCTTATGAGATAAAAATTGGGGAAGATATTCCTGAAGAAGAACAGGCGGAAAATCCCAAACTGAAATTCCTTAAGAGACTGCTAGGAGTTGTCATAGCTTTAGCTATTGCTACAGCTGGGGGAATGGTATATCTAATCCGCGACTTAAGGCGTGACGGCAAGAAAAAGGTTGCTGGAAAGAAACGGATTAGGATCAGGAGAAAAAATGCCAATAGTAATAAAAAGTAGTAAAAGCTATATTGCTAATCCATGGACAGATAAGTCAAGAAAGTCTATTAGAAGACCAGAATGAAAAGGAAGATTAAGACTGATTATCTGAAGGAGCATAGCGTCTTATGAGCTGTTCTATGGACATAAAATATTGGTAACCTTTCTGCCTTGATTTGTGCTTAGAGGATGGTTTTAATTGGGTAGGGTAGAACACCCATTTTAAAAAGTTCATCCACATAACTAATAATCGAGAATGGGTGCTATGGTCCATGGGTTCAAGCTGAAATCCCAGCCTTTTTAGGCCAGGCCCCATCATGGTGACGCCCCATATGGCTTTAGCCCTTGGATCTAGCTTCCCATGGCTGGCTAGTCCAGCTAGGTTATGCATTTCCTCACGAAATAGGGGAAGAAGGCGAATGTTATTGGCTACTTCCACATCACCTACTTTGCCCTTGACTAATACTAAGTTTGATATATGTAGCTCTATAACATAGTCTCCTGTGTTCAATCTTGTGCCGTCGGATAGGACAGTAGGCTGGCCTTTGTAAGGATGGACAGCCATTCTCAATAATCCATAGGGTGAATTTGGGACTACCTCTATATTTTCTATACGTTCAAAAATTTTTTCCCATAGTATTATAATTGGTCTAATTATTGATTTAAGCATGGTGCTCTCCTTTCATTTCGTCCAAACTAACAAATCTAAAGCCTTGCCCTTTAAGAGTATTAATGATAGTGGGCAGGGCTTTTAAAGTTCTTTCAGGTGCCCCCGGTGCGCCCTGATTGTCATGGAGTACAATGATAGCACCTGGATGGATTTTGTTTATTACTGTGTTATATATATGTTCTACAGTGGTATCTTTTGCCCAATCCTGGGCTTCTATAGACCAATAGGCCACATTCAAGTTTAATCTTCTGGCAGCAAACATGCTTAGGATAATAAAGGTGCCCGAAGGCGGCCTGTACCAGTTAGGAGCTTTTCCTAATATACCCTTTAAAATTTTATAGGTCTGATTCATATCTCTTATGGTAGTAATAGGGGACATTAGCCAGGCGTGGCTATGGCGGTAGGAGTGAAGGCCTAGGGTATGTCCTTCTTCATTTATATGCTTGACTATGTCAGGATAACGCTGGGCTTGCTTTCCCATAATAAAAAATGTAGCGGGAACTTGGTGTTCTCTTAGAATATCCAATAACTTGGGAGTATAGTTTGGATTAGGCCCATCATCAAAGGTTAAGGCAATTACTTTTTTTTGGGCAGAGCCCTTTCTAAGTACCTTTTTTGAGTGATTACGAGCCCAGTAGCTAGGTAAAAAGCAGTATATTAAAAATATAATAATAAGTACAAGAAGTATAGACCACCACATAATTTCACATCCAACTTTCAATTAGTTTTCTTTCGTCTTTTTCTACTACACTCACTAACCTCTTCTCCCCATCAATCATGTTTAACAAAATATTTGCTGTATCTCTTGCAGAAAAAGGTTTTGATATAGATTCCATAGCCCGGGAGATATCCTCAAGTATAGAGGGGTCTTCAATAGCCTTTCTTATAAGTTCTACAGCCTGATCCTGATTTTGGGCTATCAAAGCAGCCTTATTATTGAGAAGAAAATCTACATTACATTGTTCATGACCGGGTAGAGGCTTATATATCAAGATAGGCAGCTTAACAGCTAGAGCTTCAAAAACCGTTATACCACCAGCCTTAGATAGAAGTAGATGACCACCTTTCATAATGGGAGCGATATTTTCTACATAGCCTAAAACCCTAATGGGAATGTTAGAAGATTCAGCTATAGCCTCTAACTTTTGCGCCAGTTTTTTATTAGATCCTGTTAAAGCTATAATTTGCATAGGCAATGATAGGTCTGAAAGCCTTTGGCATATTTTTTCTATGCCAGGCATTAAACCTTGGCCTCCGCCCATAATTATAAGAGTAAATATATTGGGATCTAAATTTAACTTGATCCAAATGCCAGGATCAATAGAGGGCGACTCAAATTGTGGTCTTATAGGTATACCGGTAACATATATTTTTTCTTTAGGAATGCCCCGATCTATTAGACGATAGCGAACTATATCTGCTGCAACTATATAGGCATCTACCTTTGGGTGTATCCATTGACTATGCACTGCAACATCGGTAATAACTACAGCTAAAGGTATATCTATTATTCCTTCTTGTTTCAGCTGGGACACTACACCAGCAGGAGTAGGGAAAGTACATACAATTATTTTTGGCGAGCATTGCCGGATTAAATCTAGGAGCTTTCCACGGCCCATTTTACTTAGTATTTGCTGCCACATGGAATCCGGTACAATATCTCTAGTAGCCTTCTAAAACCAGTTGTAGCCAAAGGAAAAATATCTTAGCAATTGTGCATAGCCAAATTTTATAGTTTTATTAATAGGAGGATATATATATTCAAAATAATTGTATATACCCACTTTCAAAGATTGTTGTTTTTGGCTAACAACCTTTTTTATTGCTGAAGAAACCTGATGATGACCGGTACCCAAATCAGCTGATAATATTAAAATATCACATTTTTTTCTATCAATATCGGGCATTTATAAACTCCTTTTGTATTAAGTTTATAGGAATTATTATATCAGATGATGTAAGAGTTTGTATATTAAAAAACTCTTAATAG
>JAAYKZ010000132.1 GCA_012522165.1 Clostridiales bacterium | reverse complement strand
GCATTAAGTAAGAAATTTAATGTAGATATTAATACACTAACCAAAGCTAATTTTTATATATTCTTACCAGTGTTTATATTCACTAATATCTATAGTACAAAAATTCCTTTAGAAATGATAAAGATATGTGGCTTTGCAGTCCTAGTGTTAATACTGAATGCAATGATTGGGAATCTTATTTCTCATAAAAGGGGTTATGATACTGGGAAAAAATTTGCATTTCTAAACTCTGTTATGTTCTATAATTCCGGGAATATAGGTGTGCCATTGGTTACCCTGGTTTTTAGCAGTGATCCTTATATAATAGAAGGCTCTACTCCTTATTTAGATTTAGCAGTAGCTATTCAAATAACAGTATTGGTTGTTCAAAATATAACCACTAACACTTTTGGATTTTTTAATGCAGGAAGGGCTAAACTTCACTGGAAGAATTCAATAAAAAAAATCTTTAGTATGCCGGTTATATATGCTATACCTTCTGCATTAATACTTAAACTTCTGCCCTATGATTTAACTGAAATTCCTATATGGAAAGGGCTAGAGTATATTCGAAGCGGTCTCATATCCCTTGCCCTTATCACCTTAGGGGTCCAGCTTTCTAGGACCAATTTTCAGTTTGGAAGCAAAGATGCCTATATAGCATCATTTATTCGCTTATTGGGAGGACCAACAATAGCTTTTATATTGATTAAAATTATGGGCTTTAGCGGAATAATTGCACAGGTATTGATGATATCAACATCAGTGCCCACTTCTGTTAATACTGCCTTAATTGCTGTAGAGTATAATAATCATCCTGATTATGCTTCACAAACTGTATTAATAACAACTATATTTAGTGCCATTACTTTATCTTCAGTAATTTATCTGGCAAGGATTATTTTCCCTGTTGTTTAAGGAGAATAATAAAGGCAAAGATATAAGATCTTTGCCTTTTATACATTAATCCCTGATAATTTTTTCTAAATCAATAATCCCCCTACCCTCTGCATTAGCATCCTTGACTATTGGAATAGCATTATCCATTAAAACCTTCTTGATTTGATTTGGAGTCCATGAAGGATTTTTCTCCAGTAATAAGGCTACCGAACCTGATACAATTGGTGTTGCTACCGATGTACCAGACATGGTTGTGTAAGGAACTGGAGAAAGAATATTTCTCTGGCCGGACTTATACTCCTTATCGGTATTAACGGATACTACTTTAACGCCAGGTGCTACAACATCTGGTTTAATACGCATTCCTACGGGCCCCCTGCTAGAAAATTCTGCTATGGTATCGTCGGATATATCAGGGGTCCTTTTATCGTCAGCGGCTCCTACAGTTATAACTTTGGAGCTAACACCAGGGGATGTTATGGTCGAGGGTTGGGGGCCTGAGTTTCCAGCTGCAACCACAACAGTTACGCCCCTATCCCACAGCGCCTCTACACCTCTTATCATGGCATCGTTAGAGGACAGTCTCTTTGCTTGAGTGCCTAATGACATGGATAGCACTTTGATATTTAGTTTTTCTTGATTATCAGCAACCCATTGTATGGCAGCTAATATGTCTGAAGTACTGCCACTTCCGTTCTTATTTAAAGCTCTTAAAGCGATTATGTCTGCTTCAGGTGCTATCCCTTGATACTTTCCTCGGGAACGATAACCACTCCCTGCAGCAACGCCGGCTACAAAAGTCCCGTGCCCATTATCATCATAGGGCAGGTCTTTATTATCTACGAAATCTTTGAAGGCCTTAATTCTATTGGTAGGCCTAAGAAAATCCATATGAGGGTATATGCCCGTATCTATTATGGCGATGCCAACCCCCTTGCCTGTGTAACCGGTCCGATTTAGTATATGGGCTTTAACCTCCTGGGAGGCTATATCCATTTGGGCTTTTACAGATGCATCAGCAGTGATATATTTTACATATCTTGCTGCTGCCAGATCTAAAAGCTTGGATGAAGGTATTTCTACACTAAAAGAATCAATTAAAGGATATTGATATTTAACCTTAGCACCTAGTTTTGCTAGGGTTTCTTGACATATATCATCACAGCCTTTATGAGAATGGAGAATTATTGATACTGACTGATCCGACATAGTGTTCATGGTTTTCATAAGTTCAGGATCAATTTTTTTTAGAATGGCTCTTCTGGTAAAGATAATAATGACCCCCTTTCTTATACGGTCAATAGTAATGAGCTGTATACAAGCCTGGATATCAAAATTCATATATCCATGGTATATAATATGAATGGGGGGCAATTTGTGACACGATTATTGATTTTATCAAGATAGTGTGCAATAATACCAAATGGCATAGTTTTAATATATGGGGCAGTTTAGGATGTGATATTTTTGTATGAAAAGTTTATGAGAGAGGCGTTAAAAGAGGCACAAAAGGCCTATGATTTGGACGAGGTTCCCATAGGCGCTGTAATAGTTAAAGATGGGCAAATCATTGCACGAGGCCATAATCTTAGGGAGAGAGAGCAGAATCCCATATTGCATGCAGAGATGGTGGCCATTTATCGTGCAGCCCAAAAAGTTAAAAGCTGGAGATTGACTGGGTGTGAAATTTATGTTACCATTGAACCGTGTCCCATGTGTGCGGGAGCCTTGATACAAGGCCGGCTGGATAGGGTAATATTTGGTGCCAGGGATCCCAAGGCAGGATGTACAGGAAGCTTATATAATCTAGTGCAAGATAATCGTTTTAACCATAGATTAGAAGTGATAGAAGGTATTCTGGAAGAGGATTGTAGGCAGATAATTAAGGATTTTTTTAGAAGGAAAAGACAAAAAAAGCCTAGTTTAATTGATATAAATCTGGAGAAGTAGCGAAGTGGTCATAACGCGCCGCACTCGAAATGCGGTTGTCCGCAAGGGCACGTGGGTTCGAATACCACCTTCTCCGCCAGTAAAAAGGATTTACGTTTATTTCGTAAATCCTTTTTGTTATTTTATCATTGTTCTATCTTCTAAAACCACGGCATATTAATATAAGACTGTGACAACCAACAATTTAGCTTTAATGTTTAATTTAGGAAATTGAAGTAAAAAATTATTTATATAGAATCATGGAAATGAGAAGAAGGAATAATGATGAAAAAATTTAACATAGACAAGAACCATGTAATATTAATAGTTATGATATTAACTGGAGTTTTATTAACTATTTTGTTTGTTTATATATTTAATAAACTTTTTGCCATATCTACATGGCAGGCCATTAAAACATTTATAGAGGTTTTTTTCTAATGGTAGAATCAATTGCATAAGCTTCATCCTTTATCTATAATAGAACTAAGCAGCTAGTATAATGTTTTATAAGTTGTAGTATAGTAGCATATTAATACTCAATACAAAACTTAAAAATAGGGTGAAGTCATGAAAAAACAAATAAGCAACTATTCGGAGCCTTGGTATGAAAGATGGCCAGCATTAATGGAAACCTTTCCGGAAAAGGATATATGGTTTTTGCAGGATGATTATATAATAAAGGCCAATAAAATACTTATGCTAGATCAAAAACCTCTAAATGCTTTGTTGGAAGCCGTATCCTATGTTAGGAATAATTCATTTTTGTCCAAGCTAGTATGGTATTTTAGTCATATGATATATGATAATCATACAGAGCTTAACCCTTGGCAAGTTCCTTTTCCCCAATTAGTGAATAACCATAGAAATATAAATGATTTATTAGGTCTTATTATACTGCTGTCTGGCTTTGATAGGATTTTAGAATTTCATAGATCTAAAAAAGTACCAATTCAGATTACCATTGATACCTTTCGAGATATTAAGATATGGCTTAAGGACTTTTATAGAAAAAATGGCAGATGGGGACTTAAAGAAAATCAATGGTTAATTCATCATTTTACAGGCAGACTGTATAGATTAGGAAGACTTCAATTTGCTATGGATAAATTTACAGGAAGAATCAAAGTTTTTAAGAATAAGCATGATGGCGTTGTTATAGCCCTATCAGAAGAAGGGATATGGTACACAAGAGATGGGTTGGTAAACGGGACTAATGGAATAAATGAATCTGATGGGGTATGGATGTCTAAATTTCAAGAGGATGAAGAATTTTATATTGGTAATCCAATATCTCCTGATGGCAAGGCTATAAATAAGACTGTAAAGCTAAAAAAATTAGATTGGCGCCCAAAGCTGGCAAAGGATGAACCAGTGTTGGATTTGCATATCCCCGAAGATGGTAGGATGGATCATAACCTATGTGGACAATCTATAGAGAAGGCAAGGGAGTTTTTCCCAAATTATTTTCCTGAATGGGATTATAGGGCCTTTACCTGTACTACCTGGCTTTTTGATTCTCAGTTCCAAACTCTACTACCATCCAGTTCCAATATAGTAAGGTTTCAGCAGGAATTTTATCTTTATCCAGTGCAAAGTAATGACTCCCAAACCTTTGACAGAGTATTTGATGGTAAGCCCGAGGATTTTAATAATGCACCTAGGGATACTTCCCTTCGTAGAGCCATAATTGATCATTATTTACGCGGAGGGCATCTGAGAGGAGCTGGCGGCTTTATTTTAAAGGATGATATAGATTGGGGTAGTCAAATCTATCAAAAGAAAAGGAGAGT
Source organism: Clostridiales bacterium (assembly GCA_012522165.1). Classification (GTDB taxonomy): domain Bacteria; phylum Bacillota; class Clostridia; order Caldicoprobacterales; family UBA3941; genus JAAYGY01. The sequence continues at coordinate 299 of JAAYKZ010000132.1, read as the reverse complement.
TGACTGTGTTTCAATTTGAAAAGATAAGCACCAAGGATAAGAAATCTTTTTATAAGGAGCTAAATGGCTATTTGGAGAGTCTGTTAGATGGTGAGCCAGATTGGCTGGCAGGGATATCTAATGCATCTTCCCTTTTGTATCTAATGCTAGAAGATATTAATTGGGCTGGATTTTATCTGTACAAAGGAGGAGAGTTGGTACTTGCTTCTTTTCAGGGAAAACCTGCCTGTGTTAGAATAGCTATGGGCAAAGGGGTATGTGGTACTGCTGCAAAGACTAGGGAAATACAGATAGTGGAG
>JAAYKZ010000131.1 GCA_012522165.1 Clostridiales bacterium | reverse complement strand
CCTCCTACCTGTTTAGCTCCATTAATTCTGTAATCATTGCATCCAACTGGTTATAGCCATCATTTAGTCTTTCATTTCTAATTTGGTTGGTTCTGTCAAACTCTGCTTTTATATTAGCGATTATTCTATCAATCTCCCTGGTATAATAAATGGATTCATCAAGTAAAATCAGTGTATCCATGGTCTCTAGCTGATTTTTCAATGTTGAAAGACTTACCTTTTCAATAGCTTTGTTATTTGTATCAAGTTCATGTTTAATTAGATTCCATACAAGTTTCACAATACGTATAATCATCACTAAATTTAGTGATGTTGGATTTTCTGTTATTATAACCTTCCCTATATTTACGGAAAGGGCTATTCCGTGGGATATAAGCAGTAGTTTCTCCTTTTTATTCTTTATAGCTTCCTTAGAATATGTACTATTTCTATAACGAAGGCTATTGTACATCCAAAGTAATAGCTCAGCTACAGCCACTGGAACCCCCTGCAGTGCAAGGTTTCTTAAGTTTAAGCCATCTTTGTATAGATCATTAGCAAACTTTCTAATATCCCGATTAGGAAAGTGGGTAAGCAGGCTAAAGCCTGGAATGGGCAGGCTTTTAGCTGAGAAAAAGTCAGCTACCATATGTGTGAAATAGGCAATCAATGCCTCATCAAAGCTTAATGCTGCATACTCATTTCCGTATTGGTTCAAATGGGTAACAATAAATTGGAAAACCCCATCTTCGTAATATCCATCGATAAACTTTCCTGAGCATAGCATATAAATAGCTAGGGGAAACATTATTAAATCATGACCAAAGGTTCTTGATCTATGATCCCCACCACCAAATTTGTAGCCTTGATAGTCTAAAGGTTGCCCAGAGTGATCTAATTTTTTATGTATATCATTAAAGTAACGGCCTAGTTCACTATTTTTATTGGACATCTTATGGGCAAGACTGTTTTTGTTGTTGTGATCGCTAATAAAAAAATCACAGGCTACTTCCAGTAGCCCTACTGCAAAGGTCATTATATAGTCCCATTTATCAAAGGGTATAGATCTTATATCAATAGCATTTATTTCTGCACATAAATCTTCTATTTCCCTTTTTATATCATATTCTGCAATATTGATTCGTCTATCGCCTCCATAGGGCTCTATTTCTTTTAAAAAGGAAAAATCTAATTCTTTGTATCCATCTATACTGCTATCTATTAGTATAATTTCTTTGTCCATATCTGCTATTACTCTCTTTCTTATAAATAAATATAGATTTTATCATTTGGCAAATACATTGTATACCATTTTTCGACATATTAAAAGGAAATATTCAACTTAATATAGAAGAAATTGTATTGATTGCAATGACAATCTTTTATATAATAAATAACAAGTAAAATAATGGTATAAAATGGGGGCATTTAAATGCTGAAAGTGAAAAATGTTACCAAGAAATATGGCAAGGTACTTGCTGTAGATGAAATGAGCTTTGATGTAGAAGAAGGCCAGGTGGCTGTTTTGTTAGGGCCTAATGGTGCAGGAAAAAGTACAATTATCAAATGCATAGCAGGCCTTTTGCAGCATAGTGGAGAAATTACTGTTGGAGGGCATATTAATAAAGGTATTGAAGCCAAAAAGATTATAGGGTATGTGCCTGAAACAGCTAACCTATTTGATGCTTTAACCGTGGAGGAGCATATTCATTTTATTGCCAAGGCTTATAGGCTAAAGGATTATGAAGAGTATGCCAATGAGTTGATGGAGCGCTTTGATCTAGCTGATAAAAGGGATAAGCTGGGCAAAGAATTATCTAAGGGCATGCAGCAGAAGGTAAGCATTTGCTGCGGAGTTATTATAGGGCCTAAGGTTGTGTTATTTGATGAGCCCATGGTGGGCCTTGATCCTAAGGCTATCAAGGAACTAAAAAAACTTTTTGTTGAGCTTAAAGATAGGGGATGTGCAGTACTAATCAGTACTCATATCATTGATACCATTAAAGAGGTTTGGGATAAGATTCTAATTATGAACAAGGGGAAAATTGTAAGCACCTTCTTAAGGGATGAGGTAAAGAATGAAGATGAAATAGAAGAGCGTTTCTTTGCAGTTACAGGAGGGGCGCAGGCATGAGCGCATTAGTATATATTATAAGAAAATCTTTTAAGAATAACATTAAAGGTCTTTTAAGAAAACCAGCAGCATTGATAGGCTATATAGTATTTGCTAGTCTTTTTATACTTCCCTCTATATTCGCAAAACCTGATCAGCAGTCGGCAACAATCGCAGTAGATATGGATATAGCTAGATCCATTTTTATGGCCTATACATTATTTTTATTTGTTATATCTTCCATGTCTTCATTAAACGGAGCCTCCTTTTTTAGAATGGCTGATGTCAATTTGCTTTTTACTGCACCAATAAAAGCTGGATATATTTTAATCTATGGATTTGTTAAACAGCTTGCAACAAGTTTTACGATAATGCTTTTTATAGGGCTACAGTATCCTAACTGGAAGAGAACCTTTGGATTAATAGACGGTGCAGGATGGGTACTTATGATCGCCTATATGCTACTTGTTATTGTTACGTCTCTTGTTGGAATGGTTATATATGCCTATTCATCCAAAAATCCAAAAAGGCAATACTGGATAAAATGGGTGGTTTATGCATTATTAATTTTCTTTATAGCACCAATAGTTGTTAAAGCTATTGCTACTGGTAATATACTAAAAAGTGCATTAGAATGGTTTTCCAGTGATTATTTAAAGCACATTCCCATTATAGGATGGTTTAGTGAAATATTAATGGGAGTATATACAGGGATTAATAAAGAAATACTTGTCTATATAATACTAAACCTACTAATTGCATTAGCATCATTTATTAGAATTTATAGAATGGATACAGAGTTTTATGAAAATGTTATAGCCGGGGCAGAGCTTAGTGAATTGGCATTTGAAGCTGCCAAGAAGGGTCAAGCCGCTCATTCAAAGACCAATATTATGCGAAAATATAGAAAGGTAGATGCCAAGTTTACATTAGAAGGCGGTATGGCCATTTTCCAAAGGCAAATACTAGAAAGAAGAAAAAAGGGATTTTGGCTGCTGCCTACAAGAACTATAATTTTTACCATTGGTGCTGTAATAGCTGCAGTGTCAACTCCTGTTGACGGTATAGAATTAATGCTAGGAATTTTAGGAGTAGCTGCTTACCTTATGCTTATTATGGATATGGTAGCAGTTTGGGAGAGGGATATATCCTATCATTATATATATCTTATACCAGAAACACCTTTTAAGAAGATGCTAGCCTCTACTCTAGCTGAAGTAATAAATATGTTTATCGAAGGAATTTTAATCTTTGGGATTGTTGGCATGATATTAAAAGTAGATTTAGCAATTGTCCTATCATCCATGTTTGCATACGCAAGCCTAGGCACAGTGTTTATCTATTCTGATCTAGTAGTAAGGAGAATGTTTGGTAAAATCCATGGAGGTATTTTACGTATTTTCTTCCGTATATTTTTACTAATCTTAATTATTATATTTGCTGTAACCCCGGCAGTGATAGTTGCCTATATGACAGGCAATTATGCCCTAGGTATCAGTATTTCAGCAGCAGTTAATACAGTGTTAATACTACTTTTTATGTGGATAGGAACAGGTCTATTTATATCTCCTGAACTGCCTTAGAAAAATTAGATCAAAAAAGGATAAAAAGTATAAAAGATATAGATTTAAAATTGAAAATAGTTTTTGAAGGTTATATAAATAAAGCCTGTTGTAATAATACAGCAGGCTTTATTTTGCCTATTTTTCTGTCGATTTTTAGCATGAAATAGTGTAAAAT
>JAAYKZ010000130.1 GCA_012522165.1 Clostridiales bacterium | reverse complement strand
GCTTGGGTAGTAGCCTTTTAATCACAAGACAAGAGCTACAGGATATTATTTGAACCCAGTGATAAATTAGTGGCATTTATTAAAAACTCTTGAGATGCTTGCACTATATAGCATCAATTAGAATAAAATAGTAAAAACTGGCAATCCCTTATATAATCCAAAGTTATTCCATGGGGCGGTGTAAAAATGATAGATATAATTGAATGCTGTATGTGCAAAAAGATTACCAAAGCAAATCTTATTCTAAAAAATAACAATATTTGTGAAGATTGTGAGAAAAAGATTATAGGAACAAAAACTGATCACCAGGATTATTTAAAGTACAAAGAAGGAATAAAACGTTTATTATGCTATAGTCATCAGGATAAATAGTAGTAGATATTTAAGTGTGGAGGTTGTTTTTTGAAAGAAAAGCAAATGCCATTGGTAGAGGCACTTTTTGAGTACATAAAAAAAGATATAACCAGGTATCATATGCCTGGACACAAGGGAGGGCAAGGATTTAGTAGTGAAATTTTAGATAACCTTGCTCAAATAGATGTTACTGAAGTGCCGGGATTGGATAATTTACATAGTCCCCAAGGGGCAATATATGATGCTCAAAGGTTAGCATCCAAGGCCTTTGGTTCGGATCAAACTTGGTTTTTAGTAAACGGATCCACTAGCGGAATTCATGCAATGATTCTGGCTGCCTGTCCTCCAGGAAGCAGTCTGATAGTACCACGCAATTGTCACAAATCCGTAGTAAATGCCTTAATTATTGGGGATATTTCTCCCGTTTATATATTACCCAAATATGATAAAGATAGGGAACTGGTTACTCAAGTCTCTCCCCAGGCAATAGAAGAGGCCTTAGGCCGTAATCCCAATGTTCAGGGAGTACTGCTGGTCAGCCCAAACTATTATGGAATGTGCCCTAGTGTAGAGGAAATTGCCCACATTGTTCATAGAGCAGGTAAAGTATTGTTGGTGGATGAGGCTCATGGAGCCCATTTTCCTTTTAATCCCAGGTTGCCTTCTTCAGCAGGTCAATTAGGGGCTGACCTATGGGTTCATAGTGCTCATAAAACTCTGCCCTCCTTTACTCAAACAGCCTATCTCCATCTAAAAGGCAATAGAGTTGATAAGGACAGAGTATCCAGAATACTATCCATGAATCAGACAAGCAGCCCATCCTATATATTTATGGCTTCTTTGGATTGGGCTAGATATGTTATGGATACTAAAGGGCATGATTTGTTATATAATCTCATGGATAATTTGGAAAATGTACGCCATCAGCTCAAAGAAATGGGCATTGATAATATAAGTAAATCTATTTGGCCAGAGGTTAGGGCCTTGGATCCTACCCGTTTGGTATTGGACTTTAAAGGACTAGGACTGACAGGCTACCAAGCTGAGAAGATTTTAAGGGATGAAGAAGGACTTCAACTTGAAATGTCGGATCATCGCTATGGAGTACTAATATGTACTGTAGCAGATACTAGGTCAGACTTACAAAAAATAGTACAAGCCTGTCAAAATCTTTGGGAAAAACATAGAAAAAATGTAAACATTCATTTCCCAATGTCGATTTCCCGGGAAATACCCAAACAAATGATGTCGCCGAGACAGGCTTTTTATAGTAAAATACAAAAGATTCCTCTAAAAGAAAGCCAGGGCAGAATAGCTGCAGGCACTATAGGTGCGTATCCGCTAGGGATACCTAGATATTGCCCAGGAGAGCTTATTGAAAAGGATGGGATTGAAGAGCTAATATCCATACATAAAAAGGGAGGAACCCTGTTTGGGGTAGATCAAGGAAATTATATTGATGTAGTTGAGGAGTAAGACGGAATAATGTCCTGTTTAACTAGCACAATAAGTCCAATTATCTTTAAATAGCTTTTATAATTATAGCTAGCAACTAATAAATGTTAGTAATTTGGAATATGTATATATAGATAGGAGTACATAAGAATGAAGGGATATTTTATAACTTTTGAAGGTCCCGATGGGTCGGGAAAAACAACTCAGATAAACTTATTAAAGGAGTACTTAATAAAAAAAGGATATGATATACTGGTTACCCGTGAGCCGGGAGGAACGCCTATAAGCGAAGCCATAAGGGAAATTATTTTAGATACTAAATATGAGGAGATGAATCCCGTAACAGAAATGCTGTTGTATGCGGCATCTAGAGCTCAGCATGTGGCCCAGCTCATAAAGCCTGCTTTAGCTCAAGGAAAGATAGTCTTATGTGATAGATTCGTAGATTCCAGTATTGCCTATCAAGGGGTAGGTAGAAACTTGGGAATTGAAATAGTTGAAGAGATAAATAAAGTGGCCCTTCAGGGAATTGTTCCTGATCTGACATTATTTTTTGATATTGATCCTGAGATAGGATTAAAGAGAGGAATGGGAAGAGGCAGAAAAGCAGATAGATTGGAGCTGGAGGATATAGCTTTTCATAAAAAAGTATACCAGGGATTTTGTATGCTGTGTTCCAGATACCCAGACAGATTCAAACGGATTAATGCAGAGGCTGATATACAGGAGATTCATTATCAAATAATTAATGAAATTGAACAATTGTCTAGGTATGGAAAATAGTATATAATATACGTACAAAAGTATCGTTAGGCTAACATTTAAATCCCCAAAATTAAAAAATAAGGAGGTATTCCCGGTATGAAATTAATAATTGCGGTAGTTCAGGACGAGGATTCTCAAAAGCTTATTTCAAAATTAATGAAGGCTGGATACGGTGTTACTAAGTTAGCTACCACTGGTGGATTTTTAAGATCAGGCAATACTACTCTCTTAATTGGTGTGGACAATGAGAGGCTGGAAAATGCTATGAATATTATTGAACAGGTATGCAAAAGCCGTAAACAGGTGGCTACTTCACCATCACCTATGGGTGGGGCAACTGGCATGTATGTACCTTATCCCGTTGAAGTAACGGTAGGAGGCGCCACAGTATTTGTGGTTGATGTTGAGGAGTTTCGTAAGATATGAGAATACAAAAAGCTGACAGCCGTCCCAAAGGCCATGGTGCTGGAGGGGCTAGGGGTATTAATAGTCCTGTAAATACTGCTCAGGGCAAATCCTTTGACAGCTTTTTGCATGATAACCAATACAGATCCCTGAAGGAAAAGCTAGCTTTGCTGATGGATAATATAAAAGAGCAGGGTCAGAAGCTAGCAGATAGGGTAACCTTAGAAGATTTAATGCTGTACAAAAAGATGATAGCTCAGTTTCTTGATATCTCCGTAAGACAGATGCTGCAATTTAATAAAGATAACTATTTAGATCGAAGCGGAAGACATCATATCTATGCTTTAGTAAAAAAAGTAGATGATAATATTGAAGCTCTTACTAAAGAGGTGCTAAGCTCCCAAACGGATCATATAAAAATACTCAGTTATATAGATGATATTAGGGGGCTGCTGTTAGATATGATGCTTTAATGTACATCTTAAGGAGAGAAATAAAATGAATAGCCTTGATATTACTGGACAATCCGCCCTAATCCGGAGGCTAAGAAACATAATGGATAGTGGTAGGATTGTTCATTCTTATATATTTACTGGTCCTGCTGGTGCTGGTAAGAAAACCATATCAAATTATTTTGCAAAAATGTTGCTATGTGAAGGAATAGATAAGCCTTGCAATACATGTAAATCCTGCAGACAGGTAGAGTCTGGCAACCATCCTGATATTATTAGGCTAGAAAATCAATCCAATATTATAAGGGTAGATTCTATTAGGGAACTGAGGAAAGATATATCCATAAAACCCTTCCAAAGCCAGAGGAAGATATATATTATAGAAAAAGGGGACACAATGAATCCCCAGGCCCAAAACGCATTTTTAAAAACCCTGGAAGAACCTCCTGAACATGCAGTTATTATTATACTGGCGGAGAATTTAGCTAGCTTACTACCTACGATAGTATCTAGATGTCAGATAATAAGGATACCTCCATTAACTGCACAGCAAATAGGGGAAATTATTAAATCACGAGTTCAGATACCTCATGATAAGGCATTGGTCTTTGCTAAGTTAGCTCATGGGATTCCTGGTAGAGGGCTAGAGTTGGCAGCATCTCAGGAATATCATCAAATGCGAGATGAGTGTCTGGAGCTTTTAACCAAGCTTTCGGAAAGCTCAATTGCACAAGCCATGGGATATATAGACTACTTCCTGGATAGAAGAGACAATGCTGTAGAGATATTGGATATGATAGAATTATTGCTAAGGGATGTATTAGTATTAAAGCAGGGCAACTTAAAGAGAATAATTGTAAATGGCGACAAAATATCCCATCTAGAGTATTTAGCCAATAGCTTTACAATCCCTAATATACAATGTATTATAGAAAACATAGAACAAAGCAAAAAGTTGTTAAAGTCTCGTGCAAATTTTCAATTAACCATAGAGAATTTGCTGATGAAAATACAAGGAAGTGGTGAACATGCACAAAGTAGTAGGAGTACGGTTTAAAAAAGCCGGTAAAATATATTATTTTGATCCCCATGATTTAGAATTGGAAACGGGAGAATATGCCATCGTAGAAACTTCTCGCGGAGTGGAATATGGCAAGATAGTAGTAGGCCCCAAGGAAGTACCTGAGGAGGATATAGTATCCCCTTTAAAAAAGGTTATAAGAAAAGCTACAGAGGAAGATGCTGAAAAAGTAGCGGAGAATCGTGAAAAGGAAAGTAAGGCTTTTGATATATGCTTAGAAAAGATAAATGAGCACAAGCTACCCATGAAATTAATAGATGTTGAGTATACCTTTGATAACAGTAAGGTTATTTTTTATTTTACTGCTGAAGGTAGGGTGGATTTTAGGGAATTAGTCAAGGACTTGGCTGCTATATTTAGAACACGAATAGAACTAAGGCAGATAGGTGTAAGGGACGAAGCTAAGATGATAGGGGGACTGGGTCCTTGTGGAAGATTTCTGTGTTGTAAAAGCTTTTTAGGAGAATTTGAGCCAGTATCCATAAAAATGGCCAAAGAGCAAAATCTATCCCTTAACCCAACTAAAATTTCTGGCATTTGTGGCCGGCTTATGTGTTGTCTAAAGTATGAGCAGGACTATTATGAGGAAATAGGCAAAAAAATGCCTAAAGTCAACAAAGAGGTAATCACTCCTCAAGGGCCAGGTGTAGTTATAAGTTGTAATATCCTGACTGAAAAAGTAAAAACCAAAGTTATCCAAGAGGATGGGACGCCTGAGGTTCTGGAATTTCACTTCAGTGAAATTACGCTTGTAGATGAGGGTGATGCGGATAACAATGACAATAGTTGTGATAATGGTGATGAGCTAATAGATGATATAGATGAGACTATGGCCTCCTTACTGGAAGACTAAAAAACAAAAAAAGTTTGTTAAAAAACTTGCATTTTTTGTTAGAGGTGATAAAATGATATAGGTGTTGTAAAAACACTTATATAAGGGGTTTCGTGGTGAGGAGGTGACCAGTGATGGCTTATAAAATTAGCGAAGAGTGTATTGCATGTGGAGTATGTGAAGCAGAATGCCCAACAGAAGCTATTTCAGCTGGCGATGATATGTATGTAATTGATGCTGATAAATGCATTGATTGCGGGGCTTGCGCTGATGTTTGTCCTGTAGATGCTCCTCAACCTGCTTAATATACCCAACAATACACAATAATAAATTGCTTTAGGTACTTACTGGAATGTAAGCTGTTAACAAAATAACGTTAACAGCTTTTTTCGTGTAAAAAGCCCATAGTAAAAAAGTACTGAAATCTTAGCTATGTCATATTATTCTTCATTTTAGGCAGGAATTTGACAAGCTATGGAGAAATAAATTTGATAAGAAATATGTAAAGGTGGTATAAAATGTTTAGGAGAGTCTTAGCATTTGTTATTGGCATCATGGTTTGTATTAATTTATTATGGGTTCCACCTGCCTTGGGAGCTAGTGATAATAGTATTATGAGAGTGAAACTATTGTCCTTGGAAACTCCCAGTAGTATTGATATAGTGGTTGATGGGACCTATGGGGTACCCAAGATTGATAAGAATAACATTCTTAATAAGGGTACCTATACTGTACGTGTCCAATCAGGACAGCTGGTATTGGATGACAAAACTGGCAGCAAAACCCAATCTACTGCTCTAGGCAGTAGCTTCACTTTTAAGAGATATCAAGACTCTGGTACTAATCGCCTAAAAATAGGTAATAAATATTATTTAGGAGATATGGAAGTACGTATATCCAATGGCACTATTGAGCTTATAAATCATGTTCATATTGAAACTTATCTCTATGGAGTAGTGCCCTATGAAATGAGCGATAGCTGGCCTTTAGAGGCTCTTAAAGCCCAAGCAGTAGCAGCACGTACATATGCAATAAGAAATAAAAAAACAACAGGGTATTATGATATAGTGGATACCACCTTGGATCAGGTATATAACGGGTACAATAGCACTAACAAGAATTCAATAAAAGCAGTTAATGAAACCTTTGGGAAAGTTTTAAAATACGGAAGCAAATATGCTGATACTTTTTTCTCTGCAAGCGATGGAGGAAAGATTGAAGCAGCTGAAAACTTATGGGGAGGTAAAGTGCCCTACTCCGTTGTAAAAGATGATCCTTACGATATAAATAATCCTAATAATTCACATAGAAGCTGGACCAAGGCTTATGTCAAAAAATCAGAAGATGCCCAGCTATTAAAAAGACTTGGTTACAAAGATAAGTTGAAAGAAGAAGGTTTAAGCGAAAGTGATGTAGAGAATATAGAAATAAATAATCTAGAATTTAAATATAATGATAGCGGCAGAGCATCTGAAGGAACAATTGTCCTGTCCATGAACAAAAAGCAGGATCCTGATAATAAAATAAACATTAGTATTACTCTTTCTAAGAGTAATATTAGAACTGTTTTTGATCTAAAAAGCTTACTGTTTGATGTTGTAGATAAGACGGATGCTTTTGTATTTGAAGGTAAAGGCTATGGCCATGGAATAGGTATGAGCCAGTATGGGGCATATCAAATGGCTAGGGAAGGTTTTACTTATGATCAAATTTTAGCCTTTTACTATGAAGGAACCAGTCTCAGCGATTTAAACATTGAACCAGATAAAGGTGGAGATCCAAAGCCTTCTAATCCTTCCACAAACCCGGAGCCTGAGCCTGAGCCAAAGCCAGATCCCAAGCCTGATCCAGGAAAGGAACAGCAATTTGGCAGAGTTAATGTATCTACTAGCTTAAATGTGCGCTCTGGTCCAGGGACAAACTATAAGCGGATAGCTAGCCTTAAAAAAGGTGATCGAGTAGAAATATTGGATCGAAGTGGGGCTTGGTACAAGATTAAAACTGGCAGCATCCAAGGCTATGTTCACGGAGACTATATTGTATTAGAAACTAAAGAGCAGCCTACTCCCCCATCTTCAGGAAATGATCAAAAGCCAGGGACAACTGATCCAGCGCCCCCTCCATCTGATGACAGGCGTTATGGAATTGTGACAGCATCAGCTTTAAATGTTAGAAGTGGCCCCAGTACAAAGAATCATAAGGTGGGTATGGTTGTAAAAGGAACCAGGCTGACAATACTGGCAACTCAAGGTGTTTGGTACAAGATTAGCTATAACGGAAAAACTGCATATGTCCATAGTGACTATGTAAAACTTGAAAGTACAAGCACACCTTCAACAGGTTCTGGTAATGTTGGTACAGTTATTGGCAAGGCTACAGTAACAGCATCTTCACTAAATGTTAGAAGCGGTGCTGGTACTAACTATAAGCGAATAGGAAGTCTTCCAAGGAATAGACAGGTTGAATTATTAGCTAAACAGGGTGCTTGGTATAAGATAAAATATGGCAGCGGTGTAGGATATGTCCACGGTGATTACCTAAAAATAATTTCTTCTGGTAATACTGGTAATAATAACAGTAGTAATAACAGCGGAAGCCAAAATAGTGGAACCGAGCAACGCACTGGAACTGTTAACGCATCAGCATTAAATGTGCGCTCTGGTCCTGGAACAAACTATTCTAGGAAGGGAACATTATCTAGAGGCACCAAAGTAACCATAACAGGAGAAAGTGGCTCCTGGTACAAGATAAAGTATGGCAGTGGCACAGGATATGTTCATAAAAACTATATAACAATTACATCAGGAAGTAACAGCAGAGCAACTGAGCAGCGTACCGGAACCGTTAACGCATCAGCGCTAAATGTACGCTCTGGCCCGGGAACAAACTATTCCCGTGTAGGATTATTGTCAAGGGGAGCCAAGGTAACCATAACAGGAGAAAGTGGTTCCTGGTATAAGATAAAAAGCGGTTCCCTTACTGGGTATGTATCTAAACAATATATAAAGTAATGAAATAAAAAGGCTTCTACAGTAAAGGAAATTACTGTAGAAGCCTTTTTTCATGTATATATAATTAATTCGTTGTTAAAGTTGCCTTTTCATATAAGAACTGGTGAAGAAGTTCTCTGTTTTTTTCTATATCAGGTACATAAACAGCCATTCCTCTAATTCTTTGGCTACTAAAGGTGTTATCGGCAGGTACCCTATATTGATAAATATGCTTATCTTTTACTCCTAATACTGACGTTCCTAAGGTAATTATTTCAGATATAGGAATATTTGTATCAGCATAGGGGATAATAGAGGCCACTAGATCAGGCAGTTTTAAAGGGTTAATAGATTTCATCTTATTAAACATTGCAGATAATACCCTTCTTTGCCTCTCTGTTCGTTCTGCATCGCCGTGGCCAACCTTTCTGATTCTAGAATAAGCCACTGCTTGTCTGCCATTTAAGGTTTGCAATCCCGCTTTAGTTATACCAGGGGATGTCCTATTCTTTTTATCTAGGTCATTAAGTTGTGCTATAATGTTGTTCAAATGTTTTACTTCTTTTTCTTTTACATCTATATCAACGCCTCCCATGGCATTGATAATCTCTTCCAAGCCAAAAAAGTCTACTGTGACATAACGTGTTATATTCAAATTAAAATTCTGATTTATAGTCTGCATAGCCAGTTTTGGTCCGCCGAAAGAGTAAGCAGCATTTATTCGATTATTTTTTCTACCAGGGATTGACACGTATAAATCCCTCATAATGGAGGTTAGTTTCAATTGTCCATTCTTTTTATCCAGGGTTGCTATTAATATAGCATCAGAGCGTCCGTTTTCATTTGGATTGCGTCTGTCAGTGCCTAGAAGAAGAACATTGATAACTTCTGTATCCTTTTCTGGAGGTGCTTCCTCTGGTATACCAAAATTATCGGAATCATCTTCCCATTCTTCCCATTGAGGGTTTTCTCTGGCCATCTGCTCAGCTTCGGATATAGCATCAATTATCCTATATATATATCCTCCTATACCAATTAGCACTACTAGTAGTACCCCTAACACCCCTACTAATACTTTCTTCATCATTAATTCCTCCGTTTTAAGCCATTTAAAATATATAATACACGCATAGTATATTATTCTACAAAAAAAGGTATTCGTCAATAACTTTTGATGAAAGTGTGATTATCCTAGACTAATTTATATGATATAATTTTATCTTATAAAAAATCTTTGAAAGGAAGGATTATACTTGGTCCATAAACTTAAATCCTATACTTGGATTCTTCCAGCTATATGGATGGGGCTTATTTTCGTTTTTTCCCATCAACCTGGGAATGAATCTGCAGAACTGAGTAGTGGAATAACTCAAATTTTACTAAAAGTATTACTAGCTGTCAATATTTCCCTAGATGAATTATCACTGCATAATGCCATCAGGACAATAGCTCATTTCATGATTTTCTTTATACTGGGCTATCTATGGTACATTGCTTTTAGAATCAGAGATATATCACCTAAGCAATCCGCTTCTAGAGCTTTTATCATCAGTGTTGGATATGCTTTTTTTGATGAGGCCCATCAATATTTCATTCCTAGCAGAGCCTGTGAACTCAAGGATGTAATGGTGGATAGCTTTGGAGCCGGCTGTGCAATAGGGCTAGGATGGCTTTTGACTATATTAAAAAGAAAGTAACCATATAAATATATCATGAAAATGTTGTGTAAGGGGTTCAAAAATGGGTATCAAATAAAGAAACTAATTCTTCTGAAAGGATGTATAGTTTATGGAAGGCTTATTATCCTTTATTACGGTATTTTTTCAAGGTGTAGCTTCTTTTTTATCTCCTTGTGTTTTGCCCTTGATACCAGCTTATCTTACCTATATGACAGGGCAATCCATAGAGATAATGATGGAGGATAAAAGGGCCCATAGGAAGTTAATTATAAATGCTCTTGCCTTTATCTTTGGATTCTCCCTAGTTTTTGTTCTACTGGGAATTGTGGCTACATCAATAGGCAGATTCCTGCAGGCCAATAGGGACATAATTAGAAAAATTAGCGGGATACTTATAATATTCTTTGGATTGTTTCATACTGGATTTATTCCCATTAAATTTCTAAACTATGAAAAACGGCTAAATATAGGTCGAAGCAGACCAGGTTTAATATCATCCTTTTTAATTGGAGTCGGTTTTAGCTTTGGCTGGTCCCCTTGCATAGGACCAGTGCTAACTACGGTATTCATAATGGCTAGCCAGGCTGAAACTCTATTAATTGGCATGTCATTGTTGATAGTATATGCAATAGGCTTGGGATTACCTTTCCTTCTTATTGCAGTAGGATTAAAATTTTTTTGGAAGTATATTCAGGGCCTGTACAAGCATATGCAATTGATTAAGATAATAAGCGGTGTTTTACTTATTGTTATAGGTCTAATGATCTACTTTAACGCCTTTTATTTCCTAACAGGATTATAATGGCTATTGATTCTTCACTTATCAATAACCATTATGTTATAAAGTGACAGTTATGGAATTAGTATACGGACTGAAGTTAGATTAAACAATACACGGATTGGTTATAAATAATGAAGAATATTATGTAATGTACAAGAGAAGGAGGAAACAGAATATGAGAATCTTTTCAAAGCTAATACTGATCCTAGCAATTTTGGCTATAGTACTATTAGCAGTATCCGCTTATCAGCAAGGTAATAATGATGCTTCTATCGAGAATAATACTAATAATGGTTTAGTAGATTCTTCTAGTGATAGCTCAGATGACGGTTCTGAGGAAAATTATGAGAAGCTGGATATAGATCCTAAAGTTACTGTAAGAGAGAATATGGATTATATTAAAATTGATAAACCTTCTGTAGATTTTGAGCTGGAGGATCTTAACGGGAATAAAGTTAAGCTATCGGACTATAAGGGGCAGCTGGTATTTTTAAACTTTTGGGCTACCTGGTGTCCTCCTTGCAGAGAGGAGATGCCGGATATGGAAGCCATTCATCAGCAGTATGGTGATAAGGGTGTAGTAATATTAGGTGTCAGCTCTACACAGTTAGAACTTAGAGGAGGACAAGATAAGGAAAAAGCCCGTCAGCAAGTCAAAGACTATATTGATAAAGAAGGCTTTACCTTTTCTATTCCTATAGATTCTGATAATAAAGCGCTTATAGAGTATAATAATATTTATCCTATTACTGGCATTCCTACCACCTTTATGAT
>JAAYKZ010000129.1 GCA_012522165.1 Clostridiales bacterium | reverse complement strand
TACAATTGATATAACACGTTTATTTTTTTGTCTATTCATTATATAATATATTTATTCATATATTTTTTTGACATGATATGTGTTTATACTAAAGACTTATTGAAGTAAAATAAACTTAAGGAAGAGGGGATTTGGATTATGATATTTGATTTGCCGTTAGAAAAACTAAAAGAGTATCAGGGTATAAACCCACGTCCACATGATTTCGATGAGTATTGGGATAAGGCTCTAGAAGAAATGAAATCCATTGATCCACAGGTAGAACTTATTCCTTCTGAATTTCAAGCTCCATTTGCAGAATGTTTTGATCTATACTTTACAGGGGTTGGTGGTGCTAGAATACATGCTAAATATTTACGCCCCAAAAACAGTGATAAGCCACATCCAGCTGTCTTGATGTTCCATGGGTACAGCGGGAGTAGTGGATCCTGGTCAGATAAGCTTGGTTATGTGGCCAGTGGATTTTCAGTAGCTGCTCTAGATTGTAGAGGGCAGGGAGGTCTGTCTGAAGATGTTGGTGGAGTTAAAGGGAATACTTTACACGGACATATAATAAGAGGCCTTGGTGATAGTCCTGAGAAACTCTTATATAGAAGTATATTTTTAGACACAGCTCAGCTTGCCAGAATAGTTATGGACATGCCTGAAGTAGATGAAAATCGTGTTGGTGCTTTAGGAGGATCGCAAGGTGGTGGCTTAACCCTGGCTTGTGCAGCTTTGGAGCCAAGAATAAAAAGGCTAGCACCTGTATATCCATTCTTATGTGATTACAAGAGAGTATGGGAAATGGATCTTGCTAGAGACGCCTATCAGGAACTAAAAGATTATTTTAGACGCTTTGATCCTACTCATGCTAGAGAGGAAGAAATCTTTACTACCTTGGGATACATAGACGTACAGCATTTAGCAAAAAGAATAAAGGGAGAAGTATTGATGGCTGTTGGGCTTTCAGATACAGTATGCCCTCCATCGACCCAATTTGCTGCTTATAATAAAATCACTTCAAAGAAGGAAATGGTCATATATCCAGACTATGGTCATGAAATGTTGCCTAGATTTGATGATATGACTTTTGAGTTTATGATGGGGTTATAAGATAGATATGTTTTTTTGTTAAGGTATTTGTTAAACCATATACAAAGTTTATGTATCAAGGTATATGAAAGCCTTAAGTTTCAGATTTAATAATAGAACTATATATTGCTTGATTACCTGTTACTAGAGAAGAGGTTATGAAATGATTTTAACTGTGACTCTAAATCCTGCTGTGGATAAGGTTTACCAAGTAGAATCCTTTGCTATAGGCCAGGTGTTCAGACCCAAGGATATGTGGGCTACCGCTGGAGGGAAAGGCCTAAATGTATCCAGGGTAGCAACAATCTTAGGTGAAAAGGCAAGGGCTACAGGTTTTCTGGGTGGCAGCAATGGAGATTTTATAAGACGTGAGCTAAAAAAACAGGGGATTGAGGATGCTTTTGTACAAATATCAGGGGATACACGTATATGTATCGCTATCAATGATCCTGTATCCGATACATCTACAGAAGTCCTTGAACCAGGGCCTATTATAACAGCCAAAGAGCAGGACAGGTTTTTACAAAATTTTAGGCTAGTTGCTAAAGAGGCCGATATTGTTACCATATCAGGCAGCCTTCCCAAGGGAGTACCTGCAGACTTTTACGGGAAGCTTATAGAGATTTCCCAAGCATTAGGTAAAAGAGTTTTGTTGGATACTAGCGGTGAGCCCCTTTTAAGAAGTTTAGAATTTACTCCTTTTATGATTAAACCCAATGAAACCGAGCTGGAGGCTATAGCAGATAAAAAGATTAGAACAGAGCAGGATATATTAGACACTGCAATTAAGATTCATCAAATGGGCATCCAGCTGGTATGCGTTACATTGGGAGGAAAGGGATGTATAGCAGTATCAAAGGAAGGTGCTTTTCGCTTAATAGCTCCCTCCATCGAAACCGTTAGTACAGTGGGATCGGGAGACTCTTTCTTAGCAGGTTGTGCTGTAGCACTTGTCCAGGGGCAACCTATGGAAATTGTTTTAAAAACTGCTATGGCATGCGGAATGGCCAATACCCAATTTGCCAAGACTGGATATGTGAGCCGTGAATTAGTGGATAAATTT
>JAAYKZ010000128.1 GCA_012522165.1 Clostridiales bacterium | reverse complement strand
ACTATACCTAGTGCATATAGGAAATATCCTGTAAAAAGTCTTGTAAAATTCAATACAATTTTCTTCATAATACTAACTCCACTTGCAGTTTAGTATTTCTTACACAGAATATGCCTATATCTACTTCACATAAATAATCCAAAAAGCCTTTACTCACACAAGAAGCAAGCCTCTCGTCATTCCTTAAGATCGGTTTCATCGTACTCCCCCTTAAATTGAATAATAATCTAAAAATGAAAAATTGTCTCCATCCTTTTGCCATCCCAATATGCCATTCATATTCACATTTTCTGCCGCCCTAAAGATGTTTATATCAACATTGACAAAATCTTCCTTAAGCTTATCTATTAAATCCTTTATCTCATACCTCTTATTCCCTATTCTCTTGGCTGCAACCATGCAAGCACAGTTTAATGGCCATATACCAGCATTTTGGATAAATCTTTGGATATATTTTTCCTCAATTAGATATAAGGGCCTTATTAGCTCTAAGCCTTCAAAGTTTTGAGCCTTTAGTTTTGGCAGCATGGTCTTAAAGTTTCCTGCACATAAGAGATTTAGCATGGTAGTCTCTATGACATCATTAAAGTGGTGGCCTAAAGCCAGCTTATTGCAGCCCAATTCCTTGGCCTTGCCATATAAGGAGCCCCGCCTCATCCTTGCACACATATAACAAGGATAATCCTTTGCAATTTTATCTGCCACTTGGAATATATCTGCATCATAGATATGGACCGGTATTTCCAAGTAATCAAAGTTTTCTTCTAAAAGTTTTCTTATATCTGGATGGTAGCCTGGATCCATGGCTATAAACTCTAACTCAAAGTTCCTGTTTCCATTTCTATATAACTCCTGAAAGAGCTTAGCCATTAACAAGCTATCCTTGCCTCCAGATATGGCTACAGCTATTTTATCTCCATCTTGAATTAATTCATATTCCTTTATGGCCTTAATAAATTTTGCCCATATATGTTTCCTGTATGTTTTTATTATACTTCTATCTATTTCCTTTAATGGCTTTCTTTCATTAAAAGGCACAAGGACTTCGCAGCCTGACCCTTGTAAACCATTGTCTTTTTTATCCAATATTATCACTCCATCTAATTTATGTCTCTGTTATAGTATACCAAAAAACAAACTGAGACAATAGTGAATTGTCTCTTATTGTTTTAATAACTCATAAATATATTCTTATATTGTAAGCTATGGTATAGCTTGTCCAATAAAATTCCACTAGGATCTTCGCTTAGTTCCCAAATCATAGCTCCACCTAACCCATTTACTTTAATATACTCTGACTTATTATAGATTGATTCCTCATCTTCATAAGATATAAAAGTTGATCCATTATAAAGCCAGGGCACCATGGCTACTGGATGGTAGTACCTAATAAAAGCTTGGTTATTTAAATATTTGCCTAATATCTCCCCATTCAGAAAACTTGTCAGACCAGGTCCAGCCACCTACAGATATGAGTATCTTAATATTTGGATTGATTGACCTTAAATCATTTAATCTCATTATATTAAAGTAGTCAATATGTGGATCTCCTAGGCTTATTTTTAAATCATCGCCTACATTGGCAAAAGCATAATTGATATGTGTCAATTTAGTAGGATCAATCTGGTCTGGAGTGAATCCAGAATAGGCAGCCCAAGATGCATAATAGGCTACTATTTTCTTATCTTCTACCATATTTGATTGAGCCTTGACACTAGGCTGTGGCCAAATGAAGCCAAATACTAGAACAAAGATAGGAGTTGAAAATATGAATTTTTTAATATGAATAAAATACACTTAGGTGAAACCCCTCTCATTTTCTAGAATAAATTATATGTCTATAATACAGAGGAGTAGATATTATGTCAACCATCAGATATTGGAATTGGGATAAAAAATAAGCCAGGTTATAGCCTGACTTTAGATTACTTTTATTGTCTTTCTATGTAAAGCTCTTTAAAAGCCTTCTTAAGGGGATTAACCATTCCATAACTTTCCTTCTTCCAACTTGCCACCGCCTTAACCACCAGATATAAAGGATAATATTTAATATTATTCCTGGCCCAAAAATAAGCAAAAGAGGTAACGATTCGCTTTTAGAATATAAGTTGTCAAGCAAGTCATCCGGCAAGACATCGGGATAGGTTCTTTTGTTTATTTTCTCCCTATAATAGCCAATTTTATCTGGTGCTACTATGGATAAAGTATACTCTTGGTTTTCCTTAGTTGGAAGTGAAAGCTTCTTAGGGTTAACTTCTGTAGTCTGTCTTTCAGGTTCTAATATGGTAACAAAGGGTATGAAGGTTAAGTTTTCTAAACTCAAAGTTTCTTCAAACCTTTCACCAGGCTTCGGTGATGGGAGTCCCTCCCACCCCACAACAACATATGAAGTTTCTTCAGGTCCCCAGGTTTTTATAGTTAGGCCTATAAATACTATATTAATAAACATCAGTATACATAAAGCAAAAAAGACTGGATCAAAATATGGGGCAATATCTAACAAACGTAAAGACTTTTTTCTAGACCCCTTATGTTTATTAAAAAAAGATTCTATTATATATCCAAATAAGTATATTATAATTCCAACAGCTATCAGGGTGAAAATACTACGGCCTGCTATGATTTCATTGAATTTCTCAGAAGCAATGCCTAAATATGGTATTATAATAGGTTTACCATTAAGTGTTAATACCTTTCCTAAAATTTGGTCCTTGTTAATTAGGGGTTCTCCCCCTTCTTGGTCTGTTGACTGGTTATAATCTCCCTTAGTAACGAACTCACCATTGTCGGTAACTTCAATAATCCTATGTGTAACATATTTGTCCTTTAATACCTTGGGAGTAAAAGTAATAATATCGTTTATAGCGTACTCTTTTGCTTTAATT
>JAAYKZ010000127.1 GCA_012522165.1 Clostridiales bacterium | reverse complement strand
TAAACTTTTCGTGTCCATACTTATATACTAACACCAAGGCTTGTTTAAAGATTTAGTATCAGAAATTATCAATTAACTTAATTATATTATTAATAATATAATTTTATAATGTAGTAATGTATAAAAAATCTGTAATTGTCAATACTCTCCATAGAAGCTAATTCTGTTAAAGCGGGGGTATTGACAATGTTATTTAAAAGAGTTATTTCTTTCATATTGATTATAATCATATCATTGATTCTTACTGCTAGTGTTTCCTCTCATCCTAGGCAAGAGCAGCAATTTTTGCGATTTCATGTCATAGCAAACAGTGATTCAGGATTAGATCAGGCAATTAAGCTAAAGGTTAGAGATAGATTATTAGAGGAATTTGGCACAGTGCTATGTCAATCATGTTCTTTAGAAAACAGCCGTCAATTAGTTCCGGAAAAGATTAATGAAATTGAAGAATTAGCACATAAAGAGGTAGACAAATATATGACTGGATATAAGGTACAGGCTGTGCTTGGGCATTTTGACTTTCCAACAAAGGCATATGGCAATATGGTGCTGCCTGCAGGAAATTATGAAGCCCTTCGTGTAGTAATTGGAAAGGGAGAGGGAGCTAATTGGTGGTGTGTAATGTTTCCTCCTTTGTGCTTTGTGGACATTTCCCATGGAGTAGCTGAGGAAGAGACAAATTTGGCTGAAGAAATGAAAGAAGCTACTAAAGAAGATACAAAAGTAGTTTATAAATTTAAAATTGTTGAATGGTGGGACAAGCTCATAGATTTGTTTTCTTAGGAATATTTTAACTGGTATATACTATTTGGGGTTAACAAAAAATATAACAGAAGCTAAGGATAATTTTATCAATTCTTGGAAGGTATCAATTCTAGTTTTGTGAAAGGAAGTAAAAGATGAAGACGAAACAAAGGCTTCTTGTTATATCTGTTTTGTTAACTTTTTTAATTTGTACAGCTTTGATATTACGAAGTTCCCTTTTAAAAAGAGATGTAGAAGCAGCAGCCATTTACTGGGGAATGACCGGAGGTAAGGTATATGAGGTCCAGCAAAAACTAAAGCAGTGGGGATACTATGATGGTGCTATCGATGGAATATATGGTGCTAAAACTTTTGAGGCTGTAAAAAAGTTTCAAGCTAAAAATGGACTAGCTGTTAATGGAGTAGTAGGAAAACAAACTGCTGCAGCAATGGGCATTAATCTAGGAGCCACATCTGGAGGCGGTACTAGCACACCTTCCCGAGGCGGAGCTAGAGGCGAAGGTGATGTTTATCTGTTGGCAAAAGCAGTCCATGGCGAAGCTAGAGGTGAACCTTACATAGTCAAGGTGGCAGTAGCGTCAGTAATATTAAACAGAGTGAAAGATCCTAGATATCCCAATACCATTGGAGGGGTTATATATCATCCGGCAGCCTTTACTGCTGTATCGGATGGACAGATAAATTTAACTCCTTATGAAGAGGCCCTTAGAGCAGCAAGGGATGCATTAAATGGCTGGGATCCTACCTATGGCGCAATATATTATTATAATCCTGCCAAGGCAACCAGCAGTTGGATATGGTCCAGACCTGTACATATAGTTATTGGCAAACATCACTTTGCTACATGATAAGCATATACATAGAGGAGGAATAAGGCTATGAGGCCAAGGCTGGGATGGATAGTTAGCGGTTTATTATTAATAGCCCTGGTTATTACTGGTGTTTGGGGCTACAATCAATACATGCAAAACTTGGATTATAATAACCGCACAAGCAATTTATACGAAAAGTCCTTTTACGAGCTAGTGGGGTATGTTAGTAATATAGAAACAGAATTGTCAAAGATGATGGTAAGCAGTGACCAAGGTCAAAATATTAAAATGCTGTCTAATGTATGGAGACAGGCAGAGTCTGCAGGTTCTAACTTAAGCCAACTTTCATTAAGGCATATGGCTTTAGATAAGACTTCTACTTTTTTAAGCCAGTTATCAGACTATTGCCGTTACCTAACTATAAAGGCAGGCGAAGGCAAACCCTTAACCGTAGAAGAAATGGAAAATTTAAAGGAGCTTTATAATAGCTGCATAAACCTGGCAAATGAATTAAAGGTCTTAGAAGATAGTGTCAACAATGGTGCCATATCCTGGCAGGAAATAAGGGATAAAGGGAACCAAAGCCTGGAGGATGTTTCTGATGATTTGGTGACAAAACAGTTTACCAGGATTGAGGAAACTTCTATAAAATATCCCACTCTTATCTATGACGGTCCCTTTTCAGACACTCTCTTAAAACCCAAGAAATTAAATATTCAGGGCGATAATATAGACTATAAAGAAGCAGAAAAAATAGCTATTGACTTTATTGGAAGGAATCGTGTGGAGAAAGCCAGTAGAGGGGCTGAAACTCAAGGCACTATCCAATCATGGGGCGTGTATCTGGAGACTAATGATGGAGAAGGACCTCTCTATGTATCTGTCTCTAAAAAAGGCGGCAAGGTTATTTCTGTAATTAGTGAAGGCATGGTGCAAGATGCTCAAATAGATTATAAAGAAGCAGAAAAAATAGCCAAGGAATTTTTAAATAAAAAAGGCTATAAAGATATGGAGATAACCTATGGTCAGCGCCATGATGGCACAGCAGTATTTAACTTTGCCTTTTCCCAAGATGATGTGATAATCTATCCTGATTTAATAAAGGTAAAAGTTTCTCTAGGAACTGGCAATATAATAGGCTTTGAAGCTTTGAATTTCCTGACAGCCCATAGAGAGAGAACTATAAAAGAACCTGAGTTAAGTCTGGAAGAGGCAAGGAAACTAGTCAATAAAAATCTTGATATAACATCGGAAAGATTAGCTATTATACCCAGCCAGGGTGGCGATGAAATTTTATGTTATGAATTTAAAGGCAAATTTGGAGAAGATAACTTTATAGTATACATTAATGCAGATACAGGAAAAGAGGAGAATATATTAAAAATTTTAAATACAGATAATGGAACCCTGGTTATATAAAGAATCAAAGTCAGATTTTTTGCAGCATATATAGATTTCTTTCGGGAAAACTAGAGATGACGACTAATATATTAGTCGTTAAAGGAGGTATTGATATGGCTAAAAGAAGAGGCGTAATGTCTGATGAACTAAAGTATGAGATTGCCAAAGAACTTGGGGTATACAACATCGTAAAGAATGAAGGTTGGGGAGCTGTTTCCTCGAGAGATTGTGGAAACATTGTTAAAAAAGCCATAGAAATGGCTGAAAGGAATCTGTCAGGTAAATAGCCATAAGTACCTTAAAAGAGAAACGGAGATTTTATAGTCTCCGTTTCTCTTTTTGGTCAAATACCACAGACACTATTATTTCCATAGTTCTGGTGCTTCATATAAATCTTAGATTATGTTAGAATGAGATTGGAAAATAATAATGGTATTAGGAGGATGGTCATGGGTAAGCAAAAGTTAGCGGTGTTATTTGGAGGAAGGTCTGGAGAGCATGAAGTATCACTCATCTCTGCAACCTCCATAATAGAAAATATAGATAAAAACAAATATGAACTGTATTTGATAGGCATAACCAAAGAAGGGCATTGGCGTTATTATGATGGCGATATTCAAAAGATAAAGACTGGGGAATGGGAGCAAGAATCCAAAAAAGTGGTATTCCCAGGCGACCCTTCATATAAAGGCTTTTTTCTTGTAGAGGATCCCCAAAAAATCTATCCTATTGATGTAATATTTCCTGTTATGCACGGACCCTATGGTGAAGATGGCACAATACAAGGTTTATTTGAGCTTGCTCATATCCCCTATGTAGGTTGTGATGTGCTAGCGTCGTCTACTGGAATGGATAAGCTCATGGCCAAAGCCATATTTGCTTCAGCAGGGTTGCCTCAGGGCAAATATATAGGTACCTATAGGCATGAGATAGAAAAAGATGCAGAGAAAGTAGTAGTTAGTATAGAGAAATCCTTTCCTTATCCCGTCTTTGTTAAACCAGCCAATATGGGTTCTAGTGTAGGCATATCAAAGGCAAAAGACAGAGATGAGCTTCTAAAAGCTTTGGATATTGCAGCACAATATGATGAAAAGATAATTGTAGAGGAATTTATAGATGGACGTGAAATTGAATGCGCTGTTTTAGGAAATTATGAACCTAAGGCATCGGTACTAGGTGAGATTTTACCATCCAATGAATTTTATGATTATCATGCAAAATATCAGGATGGAGGCAAGTCTAAACTTTTGATACCTGCGCCTGTTCCTTCTGACAAAAGTGATGAGATTAGAGAATTGGCCATTAGAGCCTATAAAGCTCTAGGATGCTCTGGACTAACTAGAGTGGACTTTTTCTTAGAAAGGCAAACTGGAAAGGTATATTTAAATGAGGTTAATACCATGCCTGGTTTTACTGAGATAAGTATGTATCCTAAATTATGGGAGGCAACAGGTATTTCTTATGCACATCTAATAGATAAATTAATTCAATTAGCTATAGAGAAATTCAATAAAAAACACAATAAATGAGGAGGACTACTTACTATGGATAAAAGACCCATAGGGGTGTTTGATTCAGGTTTAGGCGGGCTTACCGTTGTAAAGGAACTAATGAAAAGATTACCTGGTGAAAATATTGTATATTTCGGAGATACAGCCCGGGTTCCCTATGGTACTCGATCAAATGAGACTGTTATAAGATACTCTAAGCAATGTATTAGGTTTCTGTTAAGTCAAGGTGTAAAGATGGTTGTAATTGCATGCAATACGGCAAGCTCTATCAGCCTGGATATTGTAAATAAAATATTTGATGTTCCAATTTTAGGAGTAATCGAACCAGGTGCCAGGGCAGCAGCACAGGTTACAAAAAACAAACGGGTTGGTATTATAGGTACTCAGGCTACTATTCGAAGCAAAGCTTATGAAAAGGCTCTTACTCATCAAGATCCAGAAATTAGCATATTTAGTACTCCCTGCTCTCTTTTTGTTCCTATAGTGGAAGAAGGATGGAGTCATACCAAAATTGCTTTATTGACAGCTGAGAAATATTTGGGTAGTATGAAGGACAAAGATATAGATACTCTTCTTCTAGGCTGTACCCATTTTCCTCTATTACAGGACATCATTGGTGAAGTTATGGGTTCCCATGTTACCTTAGTAAATCCAGCTGAAGGAACTGCTTTAGAAGTAGAAAAAATACTTAGGTCCAAGAATATTCTTAACCAGGATCAAAAAGAAGGGACTTATAACTTTTTTGTCAGTGATTTAGGAGAGAAATTTGAAGACATAGGAGGACGGTTTTTAGGCAGAGAGATTAAATGTATACAAAAAATTGATATAGAGAGATATTGATTTATAATTGGATTGATTGTAGAATAGCGTGAGTAGGGGGTTATTAAATATGCAGGAAGGAAAAAAAGTTATTCTGTCCATAAAGGGAATTCAAGTAAACCCTATGGGGGAGGATAACAAGATAGAGCTTATTACGGAAGGCCGTTTGTATAAAAAGGATGATGTATATTATATAGAATATGAAGAAAGTACTGTATCTGGATTAGAGGGTACTAAAACCTTATTAATAGTAGGGGATAATAGAGTATTTTTAGAACGCACAGGTGCACATGAATCTCGATTTGTCTTTGAAAAAGGTAGAAAGTACGTAAGCTATTATGAGACACCTTTTGGCAGCTTGGAAATGGGAGTATTCCCTACCAGGATCGATTGTGACATGGATGAGAATAAAGGCAAAGTTGATTTAAAATATCAATTGGATATATCGGGTAAATATGCAGGATTGAATGAACTCATGGTAAGCTATCAGGAGGATGCTCCCCAAAGATTATTTAAATCCTAGAAAAAATGAAAAAGCTGATTATTTATAGGAGCTGCCTATTTGTAGGCAGCCTTTTTACTAATCTTTCAAATACTAGACAAAAAATTGTGCAATACGCACTATTTTTTGAACAAATCAACTTTTTTCATTAGTTAGTGTAAAGTTACCGTAGGGAATTAGAGTAATAAATTACCATAAGAATTGAAAAGAAGATGACATCCTGTTAATATATTATTCACTATAATAAACAACTAACGAAAGGATGACATCTTCTATG
>JAAYKZ010000126.1 GCA_012522165.1 Clostridiales bacterium | reverse complement strand
AATTTATTAGTAAAGGAGTAGTTGTATGAGTAACAAAATAACCAACAACCAAAAACTTTTGGACTGGGTCCAAGAAATGGCAGAAATGTGCCAACCTGATGACATTTATTGGTGTGATGGTTCTGAAGAAGAAAATGAGCGCTTTTTACAGGAAATGGTTGACAATGGCATGGCCATTGAACTCAACCAGGAAAAAAAGCCTGGCTGCTATCTCTTCCGCAGTCATCCTTCTGATGTAGCACGTGTGGAAGACAGAACTTTTATCGCATCCAAAAAGCAGGAAGATGCAGGACCAACAAACAATTGGATTGACCCTGATGAATTGAAGGCTACCATGACAGAACTATACAATGGATGCATGAAGGGTAGAACCATGTATGTTATCCCCTTCTCTATGGGGCCTATCGGCTCACCAATATCCAAAATTGGTGTTCAATTAACAGATAGCCCCTATGTTGTAGTAAATATGCGTATTATGACACGTATGGGCAAGGAAGTACTAGATGTTCTTGGTGATGATGGAGAATTTGTACCATGTCTACACTCAGTAGGTGCTCCATTAGCAGAAGGCGAAAAAGATGTTAGCTGGCCTTGTGCACCTATAGAACAAAAATATATCAGTCATTTCCCAGAAGAAAGAACAATTTGGTCTTATGGTTCCGGTTATGGCGGAAATGCTCTATTAGGTAAAAAATGTTTTGCACTTCGTATTGCTTCTGTACAAGCTAGAGATGAAGGCTGGCTAGCCGAACACATGCTTATCCTAAAGATTACAGATCCAGAAGGTAATGTTAAGTATGTAACTGGTGCCTTCCCAAGTGCATGCGGGAAAACCAATCTTGCTATGCTAATTCCTACAATTCCTGGTTGGAAAGTTGAAACCATTGGAGACGACATTGCATGGATGAAGTTTGGAGAAGATGGCCGTCTCTACGCTATCAACCCTGAAGCTGGTTTCTTTGGAGTTGCACCAGGAACTTCATATAAGTCCAATCCTAACGCAATGGATACTATAAAAGAAAATACCATATACACAAACGTTGCACTAACTGATGATGGGGATGTATGGTGGGAAGGAATTGGCGGAGATGCACCTGACCATTTAATCGACTGGCAAGGCAATGATTGGACTCCAGATAGCGATAAGCCTGCAGCCCATCCTAATGCGCGCTTTACAGCTCCTGCTAGACAGTGTCCTTCCATCGCTCCTGAATGGGAAGATCCAAAAGGAGTACCAATCTCTGCAATACTAATTGGTGGACGTCGTGCCAGCACAGTTCCTCTAGTTCACGAAAGCTTTGACTGGAAGCATGGAGTATTTATGGGTTCTATCATGGGATCCGAAATTACCGCAGCTGCAATTTCTGATAATATTGGTAAGGTCCGACGTGATCCTTTTGCTATGCTACCTTTCTGCGGCTATCATATGGGAGATTATCTCAACCACTGGCTCAGCATTGAAGGTAAAACATCTGCTGATAAGCTGCCTAAGATCTTCTACGTTAACTGGTTCCGCAAAGACAAGGATGGCAACTGGCTATGGCCTGGATTCGGTGAAAATAGCCGTGTGCTGAAATGGATTTTTGAAAGGGTATCTGGTAAAGGCCAGGCAGTTGAAACTCCTATCGGTTACATGCCTACTCCTGATGCTATTGATACCGATGGACTTGATGTCAGCGAAGAGGCTATGAATGAACTGCTTTCAGTTAATAAAGAAGAATGGCTAGACGAAGTAGCTTCTATCAGAGAGTATTACAAGATCTATGGAGACAAACTACCAGAAGAATTAGAAAGACAGCTTAATGCTCTAGAAGAAAGACTACGTAATTCCTAATATATTACGAGATATTAAAGGTAAAAAAGCAATTGACTGGGATACTCCCAGTCAATTGCTTTTCTATTAATAAATCTAATCTACAGCTGATTCGGTATAACGATTTCCTGGATTCCAAAGCATAAATTCGTCAATTCCATTATCCTGGAGAGCTTTAATTTGGGCTCGCACTTCTTCCTCACCATATTTTATATGTCCTTTTACCCAAGTTGCAGTAAAATCTTGAATCCAGGGCCTTATAATAGCAGGCGTTTGGAGGTTTTTATTTCTCATTACAGCATCCCTTGCTGAATGATATATGGTCTCGTAGGGATAAGCGTCAGGAATAGGAAGTTGATAGGTGTGGTTAGCATAGTGGCTTGGGTACATCATAGGACATACATAATCCACTACATTGCTAATTGCCTCCCAGTACTGCCCTAATCCCATGTCATCGGTAACAGAGGCTACAAGACCGTAAATATCTGCACCAATATAAACCTTTTCCTTTGACAATTCCTCATAGGCATACTTTAGGAAGTTTTGTATAGTCTCTGGTTTGCTTTCGCCATTTGTATTCCGATAGTCCAGATATTGATCTAGCTTACCCCCTCCAGAGTCAGGAAAACGTACATAGTCAAATTGTATTTCATTAAAACCTACCCTAGCAGCTTCTTTAGCAACAGCTACATCATATTCCCAAAGTTGCCTATCATGGGGGCTAGCCCAACGAAGTCCGTCTCTTTGAACATGGGCCTCACCTGTTCGTTTATCTATAATAGCCCGTTCTGGATACTGTTCAGTATATATAGGATCTTTAAAGGTTACTATTCTAGCAATGGTATATATATTGTTATCCTTTAATTTTTTCATAAAGGCTTCAATATCCTTAATAGGAGTCAATTCGTTGGCTTTGGGAGCAAATTTTTCAGCGGCTTTAGTGTAGAATAGCATATTCCCATTGTCGTCCTTTACGTCAATAACAAAGGTATTTATACCAGTTTTTTTAGTCATTTCAATTAAGCTGTCTAGACGACTGCCACTGGCTGAATAAACAGTAACATAAACTCCCTTTACCTTGACCCTAGGGTTCTCAGGATATTCGGTTACTTTGTTCTGGGGACTAAAATCTAAGTTTTTTAGATCAGGACTTAAAAGCTCAGTACGATCAGCATCAGTATAATCTGAAGATATCCATCCTTCTAAAATCTGATCTCCTGTACCATAGGAAATATACAGCCACTTTGTCCCATCTTCCTCTACAATTTTTTCATCCAATATTTCAACGCTACTGCCCTGCATTAGTTGTCCTACCTTTTCAGCATTAGCGTCAGGCTCTTTACGCACATTAAGCCTATCGGCACTTACGTACACCATATTTCCCTGATTAATAGCTTGTCCATCTTGGTCACTGTCTTGACCTGTATGTTCATCTTCTTGATTATTCTGGTCATTAGTCTCATCCTGATTTTGGGTATCCTCTTTTTCATCTTGTGCCTCCTCTTGCTGCTGATCCTGCACCACAGAGGATTCCTTGTTTTGTACACATCCTTGTACTACAAAAAATAACATTAACATTGCAAGTAATAAACTTAGCTTTCTCACATTTAAACCCCTTTACATTCTTTTTAATTTAATCATTCCAAAAAAACCTGCTGTACTAGTTCAATATTTATCCTTTACAATAGCAATTGATACAATTATATTATATAGAGCTTTAAGTGAAATGGATAGTGTTAAATTGTGTAAAATATATCACTGAGGCGGTCTGGGGCCATAATACTGATAATAATCTACTCTAATTCTGCCATTGTATAATTTCCGCTTTTTATCAGCCTTGCGCCCAAAATGTCTCTCAAACTCTTCATCGGCAGTTAATACATATATGGACCAGGTGTCCAGATTACTAAACTTTTTACCCATCTCTTTGTATAGAGCTTGTACTTCTTTCCTTTCCCCCAACCTTTCTCCATATGGGGGATTACAAATAATACAACCATATTTTTTCTTGGTACTAAACTGGGAAAAGGGTAGCTTGTGAAAATCTATATACTCTTCCACCCCTGCCAGTTGAGCATTATGTCTAGCAATTTTTAGCACCCGTCCGTCTATATCATAGCCTAAAATACGAAGGTTAACATTCTTCTTTAAATCCATTGCTTCAGCTCTTGCTTGCTCCCATAATCTGGCTGGAATTTGAGGCCAATTTTCCGCATCAAACTGTCTGTTTAGACCTGGAGCTATATTAAGCCCTATCATGGCAGCTTCTATAGGGATGGTACCAGACCCACAAAAGGGGTCTATAAGCAAACGATCTGTGTTCCAATAACTTAGTGATACTAAAGCTGATGCCAAAGTCTCCTTTAGGGGAGCTTGGCTTGCTAGCTGTCTATATCCCCTTTTGTGCAACCCAGCGCCACTAGTATCAACGGTTAAGGTAACTACGTCCTTGAGTATTCCAACTTCTAGTACATATCTAGGTCCATTCTCCTCAAACCAGCTTCTCTTGTATTTTTGTTTTAGTTTTTCAACTACAGCCTTTTTAACTATGGCCTGACAATCGGAAACACTAAAAAGCTTAGACTTCACCGATTTGCCCTTAACGGGAAACTCTGCATCTTCAGGCAAAAGCTCATCCCAGGGCAGCGCTTTTGTCTTTTCAAACAATTCCTCAAAACTTAAAGCTGTAAATTCACCCATTCTGATAAGAACCCTATCTGCACTTCTCAACCATAAATTAGTGCGGCAGATATCTTCTGACGTGCCTTTGAATATTACTCTAGAGTTCTCTACTTTTAGATCATCATAGCCCAAATTTCTCAGCTCTCTTGCCACTACTGCCTCTAAACCAAAGGTAGCAGTTGCTATTAGGTCCCACTCTTTCATAAAAGCTCCTCATCCTTCTTTATTCAAATATTGTTTTTCTACTATAGTCTTTCCATATATTTTAATAGCAATATCCCTAGAAATATAGTCCATTTTTTATTATTTTGTGTTTATAATGCTAAAAAGAACCGGCACCTGGGTTTTGGGTTCCGGTTCTTCTTATTATACATATTAAGCTATATAATTTCTATATATTTTGTTTGCTTTTACACCCTTTGATATATGTAAACGAATTTACCTTACCTCTCTACCTAATCGGCTTTGGTTTATTCATTCATATTTACATTTAATCATAAGCTGTCCCCTGGAAACTAAACTGTATAATCTACTCTCCTCTATTCATCTGCATGTTTCAAAGCCTTATTAACCTGAGAGATTGCATTTTTAGCAGCTTCCCTGACTTCTTCGTTATCATCAGCTTTTGCTAGCTTTCTCAAGAATTCCAAAGTCCTCTCCTCACCTGTTTCTCCCATAGCCTGTGCCGTTAGTTTTCTTATCTCAGCATCTGGATGAAGAGTGTAGCTAGTAATAAAGTTAATTGTATCCAGATTCCCACATTTTCCTATAGCTTTAAAAGCTTCATTTCGCAACTCTACGTTATTTCCACTTATGATTTTATCTAGTTTTTCTACATTCCCATTTTTTGCCCACTTCTCCATTCTTTTAGCATTCGGCTTAAAAAACATATACATCCACTCCTAATATTTATTTACAATTCCAAAAAAATTAAAATTAATAGAAGGGGACAGCTTTTTCCCTTCATCTCATATAAAAACCTTACTATTAATCATAACTTGTATACCTTTTGTAGTCAAGATTAACTTAGATATTAACTACTATGTAAAATAGATATAGCTACTATATAAAATAGTTTAATATACACCTTTCTAGATTTTTGGATCAATATTTAATAGCAGGATTTAATGTTTTTCATTATTTCAACATTTAACGGAGCTATAAATATTTGGTTTTTATACAAATGTTCTTTTCCTGATTTATTTTTCATAAATT
>JAAYKZ010000125.1 GCA_012522165.1 Clostridiales bacterium | reverse complement strand
TGATATTATTATCTATGAAGACTAATATGTATATAAAAAAGATTTGTGACAAATCATTTTAGATGTCACAAATTTTAGGAGGTAAATTATTAATGACTACAAAAGCTATATGCGCTATTGTAGAGCGCGGCAAAGCCGATGGCATTGTAGACAAGGCAAAAAAAGCTGGAGCGGAAGGTGCTACAGTTATCTATGGTAGAGGCACAGGAGAGAAGGAATTTCTAAAATTTTTTAATCGCCAGATAGAATCATCAAAAGAAATTATTCTAATAGTTACCGAGGAGTACAAGCTAGATCCTATCATAGACGCTATTGTAAAAGCAGGTAATCTAGATCATCCTGGAGCAGGTATTGTATTTTCTTTTGATATTGGAAATTTACACGGTCTCCAACACAGATTAAATGTTAAAAGTTAATACATTCTAAAAAATAAAAGAAGCAGATAGAACCCAAAAACTGGATTCTTGTCTGCATTTTTTTATATCTTTATATCTATAATTTATTACTTAGCAGCATCTTTTATATTCTTCTAATTAAAATTTCCTCCCTATATTCTATTTATCATTCATCAATTAATATTATATAACCATTCTATCATCATCACTCCTGGTATATGGTCTAAGTACCCTAACACACTTATTATTTATAAAATCGCCCCCTACACATCATCATATCTTATAGATATATCCAGCTTATGTCTAAAGTATGTATTCCATAACATAACAGAGGCATGGATAGTTAAATTATTTTCCAAAAACTTTTTTTTAGATATTAGGGTATATATAATACAAGGCGCTGATGATTTGGAGGTGAATCATGGAAAACAATTTACTTAGGCGATTAAAAGATGGTGACGACAAAGCCTTCGAAGAGCTTTATGATAAATATGGAGAATATGCCTTGAGAGTGGCCACTGCAATTACAAAAAATCACGCAACTGCCGCTGATGTAGTTCAGGAAACCTTCATTAGGGTATATCATTACATTGATAATTTTGATATAAACAAACCCTTTGAGCCCTGGTTCTATAGAATTTTAGTAAATGAATGCAATAGATCCTTTAAAAAACATCATGACAATTTACCTATTAGTGATTATTTGGAAAACAGTTCCATGTTTGCTAAAGAGGATGACCATGAATTTGTGGAATATCAATACCTATATGAAGCCATAGAAAACTTAAAGGATATTTACAGAATCCCAATAATTTTAAAATACCTAAAAGGTTTTAAGGAAGCTGAAATAGCTGAAATATTGGGGATTAACCAAAATACTATAAAATCTAGGTTATTAAAGGGAAGACAATATTTAAAATTAGCTTTAAATCATTATAAAGAAAGGAGTCTTGGAAATGAATGACAGGTTTGATGACAAAATAAAAAAAGCCCTTGAATATGGGACCGACAATGCACTAAGCCAAAAAGAAGAAGTTTGGAATGCTATTAAAGCAAAAACCTATTTTTTACCGAAAGGAGTAAGTAGAATGAGCAGAAAAAGAAAGAAACAAAAACCTATTTTTAAGATTTTAGCGGCATCCACTGTTGCAGCTGCACTACTACTGACATTTTTAGTAGAAACAGAACCAGGAAAAGCAGCTATTGATAAGATTAAGGAAATGTTTGAACCTCAGAAGAATATAGTACAGGATCTAGAAGGTAACAAAGAAGAAACTGTGGTGGAACTAAATCATAGCAAGATTGGATATGTTATTTACGTTGATAAAGAGATGTACGATTTAGTAAAATCTGATGAAGCTGATAGGATTGTAGCCAAACATCAAGGAGAAGGACTTCCTGAGGTATTTATGGAGATTACACAAATTGTGGATAAAGCTCCCAGTGCTGTAGCAGCTGATATTGAAAATCAGCTAAAAACAGAATTTCCTATAGTGGAAAACCGCGGCCAAGTATCCGATCCTATAGATGGAAGATTAATCCGTGCAACTACAGGTAATGAATGGAATGATAAGGTAGTAGTCTACTATCTAGTAGATAACACACAAGGTGGAACCTTTGTAATAAAACAGCAATACTTTTTTGAAGCATCGGAAGGCCATGGATCTAGATTCTACCATATGCTTAAGGAATTTGAGATAGTAAAAGAATAATAAATTACTAAAATCGACCTATTAACAGGTCGATTTTTTTATGCATCTTTTGCACCTATATATCATAGCATATATTGTAAGATATAATAGATTATATTTTATTGGATATACGGAGGTGTGAAGATTGGATAATAATTATGAAAGCAGCTTATTAATACCCGAACCTCGACGTAAATGTAAAAAGAAAGATGACTCTTGTCCTCAATTACCTGGCACCTTACTAAGGATTTTTATCCCTGCCGGAGCCACAATAAACCTTTTAAACCTAATTGAAGTAACCTCTCCTTCAGGAATCTGTCTTATCGTTAGAATACCTCTATTAGGAGATAACTTAAGGGATGGCAAAACTCTTCCATTAAGCAATATAATATCCGCCATCGAAGAGTTAGGTGGCACTGTTGAAGTTATGGGCAGCTAGTATATTCTATTCCCACCTAAATAAAAAGACAATAATCCCCTTTAATTAAACTTTATTCACATTAGGATGCATGGTTTCTATATTATATAGGAATCATGCATCCTATTTATTATGCCATCAATTTATCTAGTAAAACAACTAAGGATAAATAAATACCTGAGTACCCACAGTACAATGTTCCCATAAAATATCCATCACATCATTATCTACTGCAATACAGCCTTCTGTCCAATCAGATTTAGTTTTAGATTTAGTATCTGTCCCGTGTATCATAATCTGCCCACCAAGGGGAGTATTCCAAGGTGGCCTTTTTCCAGAGTTTATAGCATTGACTATTTCATCATATTCTTTTTGCGTAATAAGACCTGAGTCCAGACCTCTTTTAGCATCAGATATTCCAGGATATGATAAGCCAAGGGATAGATAATATTTGCTTTTAGGATTCTTTACACATATATAATAGATACCTTCAGGAGTTTTTCCATCTCCTTCCCTCTCTTTATGTCCAACTGGATCAAAACCTAAAGCAATTTTATATTCTCCAATTAGTTCATTTCTCTTCCTAAGTTGAAGGGATCGATTCTTTTTATTTACGATTATATGTATCTCTTCTTTTACATTTTCTAGATTAGTACCTTCATTTGTTGGTAACAATTGGGGCGGTTCTTTATCTACTAAATATTTGGCATATATATAACCAATACCTTGATTAAACTTAATCTTAGCCCATTCCTCTTGTATGCTTAAAACCTCCACACTATCTCCATGATCCAATTCACCTATGATATTATCATTGATTGATGGAGTTTCGCGAACATTAAGTTTAGAACCATATTTATTTAATTTAACATACATGGTTCTGGTAGAGCAAGATGGAGGTGAAGACACATATGAAGCCGATGATTTTGACGGAACTGAATCTGATGATGATCCCAATATCTTTTTATTATTGGTAATCTCTACTTCCTGTTCACCGCTTATTATCTGGGAATTTGATGTACCATCTTTCTTCTGACATCCGAAAGGTATTATCATTATAATACATAGCATAACCAAATAAAATATGAATTTTTCTAAATTCATAATATTCCTCATTTCTCTTTTAATAACTTATTAATTAGTTTTTCCACAAACTATAACAATACACCTTCTATCATATTATAATATGTTTTAAAAAAAGCTGAATGATTAAGGAAATATACAAAAAGGCTGATGTTTATCTAACATCAGCCTAATACTAAAAATGGTGTACCCGGAGGGATTCGAACCCCCGACCTTCTGATTCGTAGTCAGACACTCTATCCAGCTGAGCTACGGGTACAGGTTAATTTTAATGACCTATAATATTGTACATTATGACCATAATTATGTCAAGAGCCAATTCCTGAGAAAATATAACTGATTCTAGAGAAGTCAAACATATGTGACACGACCTCTGAAAATTTTTCTCTAAATAATGCTGGGGATTTCTCTGATTGCTAATGGGGATTTTGTCAAGGAGGAAAGCGATAGCGATCCTTGACTAAATAACCAGTAGCAATATCATCT
>JAAYKZ010000014.1 GCA_012522165.1 Clostridiales bacterium | reverse complement strand
TTTCTTTTAGAGTCTCATTCCAAATTCTTTGAACCTGTTCTCTTAAACTATCAATGTCTGAATTATTATATATGATTTTATCAGCCTTAGCAATTCTCTCTTGCTGGCTCATCTGACTATTGATCCTGCTTAAAGCTTGGTCTCTTGTAAAATTGTCTCGAATCATAAGTCTCTCTATTCTTTTTTCCATTGGCGCATCTACAACCCACACCTGATCCACCATGGTTTCCCAACCCGTTTCTAATAATAATGCCGCATCCACCACTACTACCCCTTTAAAGTCTTGAGCCTTTAAATTATTAATTCTGTCCTCAATTCTGCCCTTTATGGCAGGATGGGTTATGCTATTTAGCTTAGCCAAAGCATCAGGATTGGTAAAAACCAGTTTGCCTAGTTTTTTTCGATTAAGCTCACCATTTGACAATAAGTATTCTTGACCAAATTCATCCTTTATCTGTTGCCAGGCAGGTAAACCCTTTTGAACAACTTCCCTTGCTACAATATCCGCATCAATTATTATGGCTCCCAATTCAGATAGCATGGAAGACACCTGGGATTTTCCTGTAGCAATACCCCCTGTAAGTCCAATAATCTTCATTATAACGTTACAGCCTCCATACCCTATATTACTATATCAGCTCAATAATTATCCCTTAATAAATACAATAAGTATGTTTTATTTAGCATTATACCAATTGGTGCCTACTCCTATATCTACAACTAATGGAACTGATAGTTCTATAGCCTTTTCCATCTTATCCTTCAAAATCTCCTTTACCTCTTCTAATTCAGGCTTATACGTGTCTATAATCAATTCATCATGTACTTGAAGAACCAACTTAGACCTAAGTCCTCTAGCTTTTAATTCATAGTATACATCATTCATAGCTTTTTTGATGATATCCGCCGCAGTGCCTTGAATTGGTGTATTCATAGCTATTCTTTCTCCAAATGACCTAGTATTAAAATTCCTAGAGGATAACTCAGGCAAATACCTTCTTCTACCCATCAATGTAGTTACATAACCCTGCTTCTTTCCTAGTTCTACAATTTTTTCCATATATTCCTTAATACCTGGATATCTCTTAAAATAGTTTTCTATATATTGATGAGCTTCGGCTCTAGATATGCCTAAATTTCTCGCTAAGCCATAATCACTTATACCATATACAATTCCAAAATTTACTGCTTTAGCGTCATTCCTCTGCTCCGGGGTCACCTCGTCTATTGGTATACCCAAAACTTCTGAAGCAGTTCTAAGATGAATATCCTGGTTATTTTTAAAGGCATCTATAAAAGTAGGATCACCTGATATATGTGCTAGAACCCGCAGTTCAATTTGTGAATAGTCCGCATCCACTAGCACGTAATCTTCATCAGTAGGAACAAATACTCTTCTTATCCTTCTTCCCATTTCCATACGAACTGGGATATTTTGCAAATTAGGTTCTGTACTGCTAATCCTTCCTGTAGCTGTAATAGTCTGGTTGAAACTAGAATGTATCCTACCGTCTTTGGGGTCAATTACATTTAATAATCCTTCTGAGTAGGTAGATTTAAGCTTCATCACCTGACGATATTCAATAATTTTTTCAATAATCTCATGCTCGCCCTTTAACTTCTCTAATACTTCTATGTTGGTGGAATAGCCAGTCTTGGTCTTTTTTATTACTGGTAATCCTAATTTTTCAAAGAGTATTACCCCCAATTGTTTAGGAGAATTAATATTAAACTCTTCTCCTGCTATTTGATAGATACTACTAGTAAGCTCCCCTAAAGTATTGGTAAACTCAATATCTAACTCTTTAAGTGTGTCCTTGTCTACATTAAAACCTGTCCATTCCATATCAGCTAGAACCTGGATTAAAGGATGTTCTATATTTCGATACAGATCACACATATCTAAATCCTTTAATCTTTTTTCTAATTCTTGGGCCAACAATAGAATGTGACCAGCATCTACATTATCTGTATCAATTTTGAGATATTCGTGTACTAAATATTTTACATCATAGCGGGTATGAGTTGGATCCAGCAAATAAGCTGCAATAAAGGTATCAAAATATAGATTGTTTACTTCTATATCCCGATTCCAAGCCTGTAATAGAAGTTTCTTGCCATCATGTACTACTTTTTCAATTTTTTTGTCTGATAATATAGGCCTTAGCTTTTCCATTACATCCCAATAGTCTAATCCACCACTTATCATATCCTGGAATATCTCAATACGATATACCTTATTTTTATTCCAAGAAAAAGATACAATTTCATTATCCAACAACAAAGCTATCCTGTCTTGATTAAGAGCATCATCAATGCATTCTGACAATTGATCCAGAGAATCTATCTCTATAATTTTTCTATCATCTTCAACAGCCTGAAACTTTTGCTGGCCATCATCAATATTCAACTTGCTTATTATACTGTTAAATTCTAACTCTTGTAACAAGGCTTTTAGTTCAGAAGAATTTGGTATTTCATAGGGGCCATCTTCTAAATTGATTTCTAGGGGAACATCTTTAATTATAGTAGCCAGCTTTTTGCTCAAAATTGCCTGTTCTCTATATTGAGTCAAGTTTTCCTTAAGTTTTTTGCCAGAAATTTGGTCAACATTATTCAGGACTTCTTCTAAGGTTTTATATTGCCCAAGGAGCTTTAATGCTGTTTTTTCACCAACCCCCGGTACTCCTGGTATATTGTCGGAGCTATCCCCCATCAATCCTTTCAAATCAATTATCTGGCTAGGTGTAAGACCGTATTCTTTTTCTACTTCTTGAGGGTCAAAGGCATGTATATCTGTTATTCCACGCCGATTTAGCAAAACAGTAGTATTATCAGATACCAATTGAATAGCATCTCGATCACCTGTAACCAAATAGGCATCTAGATCCTGTTCCTCAGCAATGCGGGAAAAGGTGCCCAAAATATCATCTGCTTCAAAGCCTTCCTGTTCAAATATGGGTATATTCATAGTTCTTAATAGCCTCTTCAGTAAATCAAACTGTGGCAATAGCTCTTCTGGAGTTTTTTGACGATTTCCCTTGTATTCCTCATATATCTCATGCCTAAATGTAGGACTTTTAAGGTCAAAAGCTACACCTATATAATCAGGATGGTACTGTTCTATAAGATTAAACAGCATATTGGTAAAACCATATACAGCATTAGTAAAAACACCCTTGCTGGTACTCAGTAATCTGATTCCATAAAATGCCCTATACATTAAGCTATTTCCATCAATAATCATTATCTTCTTTTTACCCACGGCTACAATCCCTCTCAAATATATACTTTTTTTAATATATACTTTTTTTCCAATAACTAATAATTAATTAATACCTTATAGACAATAAGTATGTATATTACCTAATAATACGACTTTATCATATCATAACTCTTCTTTCAATCACAGCATTTTGGTAAAAATTGATTGATGAAATTATGTTACAAATGTGTTAAGATG
>JAAYKZ010000124.1 GCA_012522165.1 Clostridiales bacterium | reverse complement strand
CTTGTGAATAAACCTCCTTTTTATGTTTTTTTAGCCAATTAACACTTTAGCAGGTTTATTTCACGAGTGCATTTTATTTTTAGAAAAAAATAAATGTTAGGGTAAATTATTTTCCACCCCAACATTTATTATAGAACCTTTATTTTAAGATTATGAATATAGGATTCTGTTAATAAAAGTTAATAATCCTATGGTCTTAATTATGCATTTTTTCCCTTGAGAAAAATATAGATGTAGAAAGCAAGGGGCAAAACTAAAGCTGATGTAGAATAAAAATTTCTACATCAGCTTTTTAATAGCCCTTAATCATCTTTTAATCAACAACACTGACAAGTCATTTACATTAGTACCAGTAGGACCTGTAATAATTAGTCCGTCACATTGCTTAAGCGCATTATAAGCATCATTATTCTCTAATACGTCAAATATTGATATGCCTTTTTCAGCCAGTACTTTTTCAGTATTTGTATCTACGTATCCGCCAGCAGCATCAGTAGGACCATCAGTACCATCAGACCCTATGGAAAAGATTGCAATATTATCTAATCCTGAAATTCCCTGGGCAGCTGAAAGTGCAAGTTCTTGATTTCGGCCCCCTTTTCCTTTACCTTTTATATGTACAACGGTTTCTCCACCAGCAATGAAAGCCAAGGATTTGTTTGATTGATTATAGTATTGGGCTATGGAGGCTAAAAAGCTGCCTGCCTCTCTTGCTTGACAGCTTAGACTGGCAGTTAATACAATAGGTTCATAGCCAAGTTCTCTGCAAGTCATTTCAGCGGCAGCACAAAGCTGTGTAACGCTGCCTGTTATCATTGTTTTTACATTGGTAATTGTATCTGGAGTTTCAACTTTAAGCAGTTCTTCTACTTCTTTGGAAATTGAAATATCGTATTTCTTTATAATTTCTAAGGCTTGTTTACTAGTTGAGGTATCTGGATAAGCTGGCCCAGAGGCAATCATATCCAATGGATCCCCTATAATATCAGATAACACCACAGAAAAGACTTGTGCTGGCTCACAAAGTTTAGCAAATTTTCCACCTTTAACGGCTGATAGTCTTTTACGGATGGTATTGATTTCTACAATATCAGCACCCGATGCTAACAATTGTTTAGTTATATCTTCCAGAATTTCCTTAGAAACTAGTGGTTTCTCAAACAATGCGGAACCTCCGCCGGAGATGAGAAACAGCACTAGATCTTCTGATGAAAGATTTGAGACAAGCTGTATTGCTTGTTCTGTTGCTGCAAAGGAATTTTCATCAGGTACAGGATGACCTGCTTCATAAATACGAATATTAGACAACTCACCTTGTGAATGATCATACTTGGTAATTACAATACCCTCGTCGATGCTATCGCCTAATAAATCGCTTGCTGCCTTAGCCATGGACCACGCTGCTTTTCCAATAGATACCAATAGCAATTTGCCTTTTGGCATTTCCAATTCTTGCAATGCTTTTTTTACTGCAGTATCAGGTAGTGCAGCCTTTATTGCAGAATCAATGATTTTATATGCATCTTCTTTCAAATTCAAAAAAATCACGCCTTTCTATGTAATATATTTTTTCATTATGTTATGCAACTTTAAATAGCCGATTAAACGAAAACAAACTGAATAAGTATCATGTAGACTACTGTACCTGCTGCAATACTTAGAAGAACATTTTCTTTCCAATAATGAAGCACTACTATGCAAAAGATAGCTATTGCTTCTGGAAGTCCATAGGTTGGACTTTTTAAATTCACATTTCTAAGGCAGTAAACTACTAGCAAACCTATAGTAGCATAGGGTAATACCTGTCCAAGATATTTAATATATGAATTATTGGACTTGCTTCCTTTAAATAATATAAAGGGTAAAAACCTTGTTATTATAGTACCAATTGTTACTGTGCAAATAATAATGATAGTTTGTGTAGATGTTAAAGTCATTGTATCCCCTCTTTTGTTAGATTTTTCTTTCCGCTATATCCTTTACGCCATATTGTCAATACAATTAAAATTGCAGCCATGGAAGGAATAATAAAACTATCTTGTCCGAATATAATCAAGCATATAATAGAACACATAATCCCAATTATTGCAGGCTTGCGATTTTCTTTGTTTTTCCACTGTCCAATGAATATTACCACAAAAAGGGCTGTTAGTACAAAATCAAGACCTGTTGTATTAAAAGAGATCTTTGATCCTGCCCATGCCCCCAGCAAAGATCCTAGCACCCAATAAGCATGGTTCAGGAGCGTAATAAAAAAATAAAACCAGTTTTTATCTATATCCTTTGGCGGTGCTGTTGAACAAACAATAGAAAAAGTTTCATCACACAGACCAAAAATAAGATACGGTTTTAATTTACCAGCGTCTTTGTACTTATCCAGCATTGAAATACCATAAAATAAATGCCTTGCATTTATCATTAAGGTCATTAAGAAAGCA
The DNA here is from genome assembly GCA_012522165.1 of Clostridiales bacterium. Taxonomy (GTDB): domain Bacteria; phylum Bacillota; class Clostridia; order Caldicoprobacterales; family UBA3941; genus JAAYGY01. The sequence goes on along the minus strand of JAAYKZ010000124.1, from coordinate 461 downwards.
TTTATAGGATTGAAAACTGATGTAAGAAAACTAATAGCAACATACTGTGCTGAACCTGCAAATACCATTAGGCTCATTAAATTTGTCCATCCAACACCATAGCCTTTACTGCTCATCAATATCCCATAAGCAATCCCTAAGAAAGTGAATCCTGTAAAAACAGGAATAGTATAGGGAAAAGCTGCTTTTAGGGCTTTAGCTTTTTCTTTCAATTTTTTCACCTCTATGCTTCATATATTAATGTATTTGCAGCATTTTTTACGACTAAATCTAATTATATAAGTTACAGTAACATATTGTATATAGTACGTCAATATACTTGCTGTTTCCATGTTGTTAGATATTGTATAATCACAAATGATTAGTCCATGTTTTTCAACAAAAATATAGTTTTGCCAAAATATCATAAATATATTTTTTATGGTATAACACATAATAAATATAAGTCTTTATTATTAGGT